>JBAUTP010000203.1:0-6234 GCA_049582265.1 Thermoplasmata archaeon | reverse complement strand
GCCAGAGGGGATCCCGGAACCCGACGCGGAAGAATTCGAAGCCGCGTAGAGCGAAGCGTTCCCATAGGTAAGGGAACCGACGAGCCAGGGGCTGGCGGCGACGACATTGGGGTCGGCGCGCGCCATCGCGCTCGGAAGCTGATGCGCCCCCGCGATGTACGGAAACTCCGCCCCGCTGAGGGTCGTATTGGCGCTGACCGCGAGGAGGTCGACGCCACTCGCCGTCGCAAGGCTCGTCGAACTCGTCTGGATGCCGGCGGAGAGGGCAAGGAGAATGATCACCAGGCCTGTCGCCAGGCCGACCCCGAGCATCGTCAGGGCGGAGCGGCCCGGTCGTCGACGGAGGGATGTTATCGTGTAGCCCACGGCCCGCCTCGCTGACGGCCCCTAGACCGTCGAACGGCCGCGCAGTTCTCCGAGGGTGGTTTGGTGCGATGCCACGACGTTGTACTTGTGAATCGATTCCTCGCTCACCGTCTCCGCATGGACGATCACGTCGTCGGTAAGACCGGGAAAGCGACCCGGCACGCTGGCCAGGAGGTCGCGGATGACATCTTCCACGAACTTTGGGTGACGATGGGCGTTCAAGACCAACTGGGCCTCATCCCCGCGCTTGAGGATCGCGTACGTAGGGGAGGACTGGGCCGCCTCGATCGCGTTGACGATATCGTCGGCCTCGGGCGCCGAGTCGCGCGTGAGCTCGAAGGAGAGTCGCGTCCGGTTACGCTGGTTGTGCGTGATCATCGGTAGATCCGCAAGCTCGGGGGTTCGCAGCGCCGGGAACTCGGTGCTGAGCCGATCCCGACACGTCTCCATGGCGCACGGGCACGCCGTCATGCCTACGGCTTCTGCGCCGATACCGCGAAGCACGGTCACGCTGCCGTCCACCGGCCGTTCGGCCCGCGCATCCGCGAACAATCGGAAGTCTTCGAAGCTCTGCCGGTCGTCCGAAATGCCCCGCGGGAGGAAATATTCCGCCTCCGCCGCGACACGGGCGTCCCTCGCGTAGGCGTGACGCTCGAGAAGCGAACGGGCAATGTCGGAGCACGCGGATTCGAGGCTCGAGACCGGTCGCGTGATCGTTTGGTCGACGATCTCGGCCAGAAGTTCAGCGTTCCGCGACAAGTCGGAACCTTTCCTCGTCGCCGGGAGGTCCACGCTCACAGAGAACTCCGTCGTCAGCACAACGACCCGGTCGGCTCGCTGCACCGAGAGAGGCTTCCGTATCCCGGTGATGCCCACTTGTCGGAGAAGGAGGCTTCCGTGGAGCGGAGCCATCGCATGAACGTCCTTCACGAACCTGTCACCAGCCCTCGGTTTAAGTGGCTTGCTGACGAAACGGGTCACCGTCGTCTCACCGCCACGTTATAGCATCAGAGGACCATGCTTCTACGATGACCGAGACCACCCCCACTCCAGCCGCAGCGGGGACTCCATCGCAGGCCCCCCGGATGCCCTCCAATGTCCCGCCTTCGGGAGATCCGCAGTACGCCGAACGGGAGGCCCTGATCACGGACAACCTCAAGAAAATCTACGACCCGGAGATCCCGATGAATATCGTCGACCTTGGTCTGATTTACGGCTTCGAGTGGAAGGGCGATGCCGTGACACTCAAAATGACGCTGACCGCCCCCGGGTGCCCCGTCGCCGGCATTCTCGCGGAAGAAGTGAAGCTGGCCATCGAGAAGGTCCCCAAGGTTCAGGGGGCGACGGTCGACATGGTATGGGAGCCTCCCTGGACGCCCGAACGAATGTCCGAATTCGCTAAACGACAGTTTGGTTACCTCTAGCGCGTCGCCGACCCGGATCACGAGGTCCCCGTGACCCGCGCGTTGTACCTGGACGATGCGTACCTCCGTGAATTCGATGCGACCGTGACCGGAACGGAAGCGGAGGGACTGCTGCTCGACGCCACGGCCTTCTACCCCTCCGGCGGAGGCCAACCGCATGACGAAGGGACACTATCCGCTACCGACGGGAGGCAGTGGAGGATCGCAGACGTGCAAAAAGGGGAAGGAGGCATCGTCCATCGCGTGGGGGAGAGCCCGCTTCCTCGCCTAGGCGAAATCGTTCATGGCGAGCTCGATTGGACGACGCGTTATCGGCATATGCGCTACCATACCGCGCTCCACATTCTGAGCGGAGCGGTGTTTCACCGGTTCGGCTCGACGATCACTGGCGGGCAGATCTCGCAGGACCGGGCCCGTATGGATTTTTCGCTGCCGGATTTTGGACACGCTCTCGCCGAGTCGCTCCTCGCCGATGCGAACCGCGTCGTCGAAGCGGGCCGTCGAGTCCTCGTTCGCTACGTGAGTCGCGCCGAAGCGGACGCCGACCCGTCTCTGGTTCGCGTTGCTCGAGAACTCCTCCCCACCACGGAACGCGTTCGTCTGATCGATATTGAAGGGTTTGATGTGCAGCTGGACGGCGGCACCCACGTTCGGTCGACGCGGGAGGTGGGTAGCCTCCACCTCGAACGTATCGAGAATAAGGGAGCACGCAACAAACGAATGTACATCGAGATCGGTCCACCGCCGACGTAGCGCCTGGGGCCAGGCTCGTCGGTCCCGGCTTCCCCCTGAGTCCTTAAACCAATCGAACGCTGCCACGTTGCGATGCCGGGGGCGGACGACGAGTCGAAGGATCTGGTCGAGGAGCGACGGATGAAGGACCAATTCATGGCCCATCATCGCGAGTCGCCGTTCGTTTCCGCGTCGGTGCCGGGATTCCGAGGCCTCCACTACTTTCCGGTCGATCCGCGCTATCGTCTGCCCGCGCAAATGATTCGGAACGCGCGTCCGGAAGAGGCCTACCTTCGGACCAATCGGGACGGCCACGCGGTCATGCGCTACCTCGGAGACCTCACGTTTACCTTAGAGGGCAAGTCACTTCGCCTCAAAGTGTACCACGCCGGCGAGGGAGTGGGAACCTCCGTGTTCATCCCGTTTCGGGACGCCACCTCCGGGAGCGAGACCTACGGACCCGGACGCTATCTCACGCTCGAGCTGAACTCGGAGGACGAGTACGTTCTCGATTTCAACCGAGCGTTCAACCCCTACTGTGCGTACACCGACGCGTTCGAGTGCGGCTTTCCGCCGGCCGAGAACGACCTTCCACTGGCTATTCGGGCGGGAGAGAAGGTCTGGTCCGACGAGAGGAACCCCCGGACGCCGTCCACCGTCGTCCTCGACCTCGTCCGCGGAACGTCGACCCGTACAACCACACGGGTGCGTCGTAAGATAGCATTACGATCCAAGCGCCCCGTGCGAGCGCACCGTCGGACCGCGAAGCGCCCCACGTTGTCGCGGGCATCCCGGCAGGGCCGTCGCACACACGGTCGCCGGTAGCCCCCCGCGGGTCCGTCACATGTGAACGAACGCGCCGAGAATCCCGTTCACAACGAACTGGGCTCCTACCGCGGCGAGGAGCAGGCCGATGACCCGAGTGAGCGCCATCACCCCGACTCGGCCCAGCGCGTGGAAGATTCGCTGCCCGTAGCGCAGGGTCACGTACGTCAAACCTGTTACGATCCCGATGGCGACGAGGGTTCCGGTCAACGCGATGGGATCGCTCCCGGCGCTCCCTTCGTAGATCATGACCGTCGAGATCGCGCCTGGGCCGGCCAGCAGCGGGATCCCCAGCGGAACGATGGACAGTTCATCGCGACGCTCCAGCGCCTCGTCCCGGTCCTTCGGTGACAGCTTGGAACGGGAGATTTCGCCGTGAAGCATGTCGTACGCCACCATGAACAGCAGGATCCCACCGGCGATCTCGAAGGCAGCGAGCGTGAAACCGAAGGCCGCGAAAAGAAATCGCCCGATAAGTGCGAAGATGGCGAGGAGCGAGCCGAGCACGATGACCGCCCGATTGAGTACGACGGAGCGGTCGTCCTTGTCGAAGCCCTGCGTCAAGCTCACGAAGAACGGGAGCGTACCGATCGGGTCGACGATCGCGAAGACACTCACGAGCACGGCGACAAAGAACGCCCACTCGTCCGCCACCAGAACGATTCCCTCCCGTCTCGCTCCGTGCCGCTGAGGGCTGGGCCAGGGGAGGCCCCAGTATTTCTGCCTGCGCTTGTTGGGTGGGCCGTCGACAGCAGAATCTTCTCGAGGTCGAAGTCGGAAAGAGTTGGGATCGACTGGTGAAGGCCGTGCGGGCTACGGGTGATGGGACATCTTGAGCACTGCGTCAGCCGTGAAGTCCTGGTGGTGCGTGTTCTTCCCGTGCCACTGGACCAAGGCGACCAGTTCGTTCTGGTCCTTGGTGATCACTTCAAACCCGTCGTCGCACTTGACCTGCATTCTTCCGCATCCCATGGTTATCTTCTCGCACCCCTCGCGGGGATGACGGAGCAACCCGTCTTTAGGTTATGACCTTGTGTAACTTCTCGAGGTAACAACGAGAGGCCCCCCGCGGTCGGATGCGACCGTGCGAACGCTCCTTTAGTGGGTCGGCGGACGATTCCCCCGAGGGGAAAGGGTGCGGTGGGGGGTTGCGGGATGGACGTGGTGCTTCGAACGGGTTCGGGACTTGGGCGGGGCACGCCGCCGACGCTGAGCCGATCGGTTCGAGTGGGTACGCCCTTTCGATCGGCCCACACCGTGCCCCTCGAGCCGGACGGTGATCACGTCTTTCGTGGGGTTCACGAGGAGGACGACATACTCGCCGGGGGCTTCGGGATCGAACAGCAGCCGAGCTCCCCCGGCGATGCGCGCCCGCTGGACGAAGGGGCCGTCACGATGACCGATCATGAGAATGAAACTCTTGCCCGGTCGAGGCGCATCGAGCTGGGCATCAATCTCGCACGCGGGAACGGTAAGCTTGAGCTCGACGCGGATCCCCGCGCCGGGCTCGAGGACCATAAACCGCGGAAGTTCGCGAAGTTCGACGCTCACGCGGTAACGACAACGCGCGATTAGAAAAGGAGTAGGGTGGAAAGGAGCGGAACGTCCCTCCGGAGGACTTTCCACCCCCACTCTCCTCGATTGCGCGTTCGCATCCTTGACGGGCGCCCGTGATGTTAAATGGACCCACTGAATTCTGAGCGATATGGCAGCCGAACGAAAAGCAGAGGCGGTTTGGGAGCACGATCTATTGCATGGTCAGGGCCGTGTGACCGTCGCGAGCGGAGCACTTCCCACCTTCCCCGTCACTTGGGCGTCACGGTCCGATAAATCCGACGGGAAGACAAGCCCGGAGGAGCTGCTCGCCGCTGCTCACGCAAGCTGCTTTTCGATGGCGCTTTCGGGAGCCCTGGGCCGCATGCAAATGCCTCCGGACAGCCTTCACGTCACGGCCACCGCGACCTTTGACAAGGTCGGCGAAGGGTGGAAGGTGACCCAAATCACGCTCGACGTGGTGGGCAAGGTACCCAAGATCACGCCGGCTCAGTTCGAAGAGGCCGCTCAGGCTGCGTCACGGAACTGCCCGATTTCCCAGGCCCTTCAGAACAACGTTCCCATCCGAGCGACCGCCAAGCTCGGCTAGGTTTCCGTCGAGCCTCTACCCAGAGCGTCGGGTCAGGTCGGCGAAGACGAAGCCGTCCCGTTCGACCACGGGGCCGACGTCGACGGCGATGGGTGCTCGAAAGAGGGGAGACCCGGCGACAAAGGTATGGAATTCGCCCCTCTCCCCGCAGGGGTCGACCGACGCCGGCAATTCCTCCAGCAGTTCTCGGGAGAACCAGCGCCCGGCGAACTCCTTCCCAAGAACTCGAGGGTCGACGCAGACGAGGACGCACTGGATGCCCATCGCGAGCATCTCCTCGGCGAGCGCGCGGGTGGGCCGACCCCAGAGCGGGAATACTGGTTGAATACCGGTCTTGGCCAGTTTTGCCTCCCGATAGTGGCGAATGTCCTCGAGGAACAGGTCCCCGAAGACGATGTGGCTCACTCCCTGTAACTGAAGCGAGTGGACCATGGCCGCCATTCGTTCCTCGTAGACCGCGTTCGGACAGGGCGACGGGATCCGCACGACGTGAAGGGGCAGTCCGAGGGATTCCGCCTGGGCTACGAGTAGCTCCTCGCGAACCCCATGCATCGAGACACGGTGGAACGCTTCGCTCACGGTGGTCAAGAGGCCCACGACCTCGAACGACCCCGAGCGGTAGACCTCCTGAAGTGCGAGGGCGCTATCCTTGCCGCTACTCCACGAGATGACGGCGCGCGATCGGCTATCCGGCGACGGCAAGGAGTTCGTCACGGCGGTGGCGTAGACGGCGTGCGTCTCCGG
>JBAUTP010000202.1:0-3360 GCA_049582265.1 Thermoplasmata archaeon | reverse complement strand
CGCGTTGACCGAGATCGTGACCACGGAACGTCACGAGTTCTTCATCGAAGTGGGGTCTCAGACGGGCGCTGCGATTCTGGGTTCGGTCCCGCTACAACCGGCATTGGCAGAGGATGCGGCTACCGCGGACGAGGTGGTCGCTCGAACCGCGGCATCTATGGGGCGCCAAATGGAGGTCCGAGGTCTCCGAGACCTACTCGTTCAAAATCCGGAACACCCCCGTTGGAAGGACGTGGCCGCTCGATGTCTGGCATGCACGAACTGCACGATGGCCTGCCCCACCTGCTTTTGCAACACCAGCGAAGAGGTCCCGGATCTTTCGGGACAGCAAGTCGAACGGTGGCGCCGATGGGACTCTTGTTTCAATTCGGAGTTCACCGACCTTCACGCCTCGTCAGTCCGTCAGACTACCCTCTCTCGTTATCGTCAGTGGATGACGCACAAGCTCGCAACGTGGTACGACCAGTTCGATAGCTCAGGATGCGTCGGGTGCGGTCGTTGCATCACGTGGTGTCCGGTCGGAATCGACCTTACGGAGGAGGTGGCAGCGATTCGTGCGAATCCCGCGGTGGCCGCCTCTGACGGGGGCTCCGCATGACCGAGCGTCGGCATGCCGATTCGCCGCTCGTTCTCGAGGACCACCCCTTCCTTCGGGGAATGAACGATGCCTTCGTCGCTCGGCTCAGGGAAACCGCATACGAGCGGCTTTTCGAGTCGGGAGCGCTGTTGGTCCGCGAGGGCGATCCCGCCGACGAGTTCCTGCTCATTTTCTCGGGGAAAATCGCTCTTGAGATCATTCACCCGAGCCGTCCCCGCACCACGATCCAGACGCTGGGTCCGGGGGAAGTCCTGGGCTGGTCCTGGCTCCTCCCTCCGCACCGTTGGAGGCTTGATGCCCGTGCCCTCAAGCCCACGCGGGTACTCGGGCTCGCGGCTTCCCATCTTCGCCGAGTACTCAATGAACAACCCATCGATGGCTATCACTTCCTTCTGAAGCTGCTCCCGGTGATTGCGCACCGCCTCGAAAACACGCGGCTCCAACTTCTGGACCTGAATGCCGTTTGACGCTGGCACCACGACGGTCGAACGGGTACCGAGCGTCCACCCCTGGGCGCCGGTTCCGTTTACGGTGAAGGAGCGCAAGGGCGAGACGGGCGACACGATCACCCTCACGCTCTCCCCGACCGAAGGATCGACCTCCCTTTCGTTTCGCCCGGGGCAATTCAACATGCTCTACGCCTTCGGTGTGGGAGAGGTCGCGATATCCCTCAGTGGGGACGCGGAATCTCCGCATCGCTACGTCCACACCATTCGTGGCGTAGGCAACGTCAGCCGGGCGCTCTGCGACGCTGAGGTAGGAGAGGTCGTTGGCGTCCGTGGCCCGTACGGGAAGGGTTGGCCTCTTGCGGAGGCACAAGGGCGGGACATCGTCCTCGTCGCCGGCGGTTTGGGGCTCCCTCCGCTTCGACCTGTGCTCTACGAGCTCCTTCGTCATCCGGCGCATTACGGGCGGGTTGAGGTCATCTACGGCGCACGTTCCCCTAAGGACCTGGTCTACTACGACGAGGTCCAAGAGTGGCGGACTCGACCCAACATCCGGTTCCAGACCACGGTCGATACGGCGGGAGAGGGATGGAAAGGGGATGTAGGCGTCGTGACCACTCGCCTGCCGGACGCTCATTTCGCGCCCGATCGCACGGTCGCCTTCCTGTGCGGCCCCGAGATCATGATGAAGATCACCGCCCGCGCCCTCATTGGCCGAGGGGTTCCTTCCGAATCGATCTGGCTCTCGCTCGAACGGAATATGAAATGCGCCGTAGGAATCTGCGGCCACTGCCAGTTCGGGCCCGAATTCGTCTGCCGCGACGGCCCCGTGTTCCGGTATCGTGAGATCGAACCCTTCCTCGCGGTCCGGGAGATTTGAGATGGCGCCCGTTCCGCGTCCCAGGCTGGGTGTGTTCAAGTTCGCATCCTGTGACGGCTGCCAATTGACGCTCCTCGACTGCGAGGACGAGCTCCTCCCGATCTCCGAACGAGTCGAGCTTGCGGATTTCCGCGAGGCATCGAGCGCAACGATCGCCGGGCCTTTCGACCTCGCCTTGGTGGAAGGCTCGATCACCACCGCGCAGGATGCTCAACGCATCCAAGACATTCGGGCCGAGTCACGCTACCTCGTCACCATTGGTGCCTGCGCTACGGCGGGTGGGATCCAAGCATTACGTAACTTCGCCGATGTGAAGAAGTATCAGCAGGCCGTCTACGCCCGGCCGGAGTACATTCAGACGCTCTCCACTTCCACCCCCATCCAGAGCCACGTTCGGGTCGATTTCGAGTTGCGGGGTTGCCCCATCAATAAGTCCCAGCTCCTCGAGGTGATCTCGGCGTTCTTGAGCCGACGAAGACCGAACATCCCCCGCGAGAGCGTCTGCCTCGAGTGCAAGCGGCGGGGGAACGTTTGCGTCCTCGTCGCGTACGGGACTCCCTGCTTGGGACCGGTCACCCAAACGGGTTGTGGGGCGATCTGTCCTGCTTACCACCGGGGGTGTTACGGATGCTTCGGGCCTCAGGATACCCCGAATGCCCCTTCGCTGACGGGGAAGCTCATCCAGCTAGGGATGGAGCCACCAGCGGTTCGGCGTTTCTTCCGATCCTTCAACGCGGAGGCGCCGGCGTTCCGAGCGGCGGCGGAGGCCGTTGATGGGGCCGGGCGGAACGCATGACCGAACGCACGATTGAGGTGGATTACCTCGCGCGTGTCGAAGGCGAGGGCGCGTTGCGCGTCCGAATACGGGACGGGATGGTCGAGGAGGTACAGCTGCGTATCTTTGAACCTCCAAGATTTTTCGAGGCTTTTCTCCGCGGCCGATCCTACCTTGAGGCACCCGATATCACCGCGCGTATCTGCGGGATCTGTCCGGTGGCGTACCAAATGAGCGCCTGCCATGCCATGGAACGCGGACTGGGCCTCACGATCGCTCCCGAGGTCCGGTCGCTTCGGCGACTCCTTTACTGCGGCGAATGGATCGAGAGCCACGCGCTGCACGTCTACCTCTTGCACGCGCCGGACTTTCTGGGCTATCCCGATGCGATCCATATGGCGAAGGACCACCCGGACCTCGTACAGCACGGGCTCCAGCTCAAAAAAGCCGGAAATGCGATCATGTCGCTCATCGGCGGACGCGAGATTCACCCGGTTAATGTCCGGGTCGGGGGATTCTATCGATGTCCCTCGCGGGACGAGCTCGAGGGCCTTCGCCCGAAAGTGGAAGTGGCCCTGGGCCTCGCGGAGGAAACGGTGCGCTTCGCTGCCGGATTGAATTTCCCCTCGATCGAAGAGGACTACGAATTCGTGAGCCTGCA
>JBAUTP010000201.1:0-1614 GCA_049582265.1 Thermoplasmata archaeon | reverse complement strand
TGGTACAACACGATCAACGATTTACTTAATGTCCCAAGCTATAACGGCGATTACCCGTTTGTCGGTGAGACGCTTTGGGGCTACACAGAAGGCGTGAACTTGAACCAGGGGTTCGTTTCGCTGCATGATAATCTCTACGACGGCGTGCAGTCATGCGCGGCGACTGGGGGGCAAGATATCTTCGGGTTCCCGACTGGCGGTGAATCCATGCCTCCAGCCTGGGCTGCCAACACCACTTATGGTGGGGCCAACCTCAGCGGTCCTACTCTGCCCGCCGCCATCGCAGTGACGGTCAGCGGCACGGAGTATATCTTTTCCAATCTTGGCAATTCGGCGGAGGGTGGTTCTACCGCCCCCAATTGGTCGAGTGCGCTTACTCCAGGTCAGACGGTCGTAGACAACCTCGTTACTTGGACCGATATTGGCGCGCACACGAACCCACAGTGTACGAATAATGATATGGCCGGAGTTGCGGCGGGCAACGCGCTCTGGTTAACTGGCGTCGCTCCGCCCACTAGCCTGCAAGTGACCGGAAGTGTTACAATATCAGGGGGAGTGATAATTCAATGATTAAACGATTGATTGTTTTGATACTGCTCTCGGCTTCGGTTCTTGGCGCTCAAAGCGTTTCCCTCTCTTGGGTTGCTTCTACCACTAAGGGAGTCGCCTACAGCATCTACCGGCTTGGCGCTGCCTGTCCCACAAGCGGCACGGCGGACTTCACTAAGATTGCCTCTGGCATCCCCGGCACGACTTATGCGGATGCCACAGCCACTCCGGGAGCCTACTGCTACTATGCGACGGCTGTTTACGGTACAGTCGAGAGCGGACCGTCGAACACCGCCGGGACAACGGTAGGGGTAGCTCCGCCAACGGGATTGACCATAACCGCCGTTGCCGACTTGATTCTGCCTGCTGGATTCTGGCATGGCGCACGCGAGAGTTTGTTGGCCGCGTGGGTTAGCTCTGGGCCAAGCTCATACACATTGGCGGTGTCTGGGAAGGTGCTTAAGTCTGGGGTGCGGCCTAAAGGCGGAGGGTCCATACTGACATGGAGGGGAAAGCCGCAAACCGAAGCCGTAAGTCTGACGGTATGCAATGCCAGCGGGTGCGATACCCGGCTGGCGGTAAGGGCGGTAAGGCTGTAGCGAAGCGCTACCAGCGCAAGAATCGGGTGATCGACTATGGAATTGCTGACTCTTGGATTGATTATTGCGCTGCATATCCCGTTTCTCTGTCCCGAGATCAAAATAGGAGGTGGAAATTGAAGAAAGAATACACGGTAGTCCATACTACCGTTGAAAAACTCGGAGCCGATATGGACCTGGCCTCAGTGGGCGGCTGGGAGTTCGAGGCCGTCATTAACAACGGGGAAGCTGGGCTAGTATTGATTTTCTCGAAGCCCAGGTATCATGGCTGAGATCATGCAATACGCGGGGCTCAGTATATTGGCTTGCGGAGCGATGTTGCTGGGCCTCGCGGTGGCGGGCATAGCGTTTCGGTTGATTCAGTGGGCTTGGAGCGCCCGACGTAAACGCAAAGGATAAAGGAGCAATCGTGTCCGATGGACAGTTGAACGGGTTTCGCATCGACAAGACGGTATCTATTAGCAAC
>JBAUTP010000200.1:0-3007 GCA_049582265.1 Thermoplasmata archaeon | reverse complement strand
GCTGTTGGACTGGGTCGGTGCGGCACTCCGTACCGATCTCTACGCAACCGTCGGGCGGCAATACCCCGGCCCGGCGGGCGCCTCGGGCGTGATCATGGCGGCGTTTGGCAACGGCAGCACAGCCGAGCTCGAGGCGCTGTTCGCGCCGGTCGCCTGGTACCAGAAGCCGTCCTTTGCCGATCTCCTGGCGCGGGCCGAAGAGGCGCGCCTGTCCGGTTTTGCGGTCGATCGCGGCACGATGTTTCAGGGCATCACGCAACTCTCGGTTCCGGTCCTGTCGCCGTCTTGGCAGCTATTGCTGATCCTGACGGCCGCGGGCCATGCGCATGACGTCGATGGTGACGCGCTCGGACCATTGAGCCGCGCGATGCAATCGGCGGCGGCGCGGCTTTCCGAGAGCGTGCGACTATTGCGTCTCGGGTGAGATAGGGGTTCGGGTCAGTACCGTCGTCGGCCGCGAAACGTCGGTGGCGTACTTAGCGAGGTAAAAGCATGGTCTCCTCACTGGCGGTCGCGCAACAACCCAATGCAGACAAGGCTCTCGATTTTGACGCGATCATCATCGGCGCCGGCGTGTCCGGCCTCTACCAGCTCTATAAGCTGCGCGAGCTCGGCCTGAAGGTGGGGGGGTTAGAAACCGGCACCGGCGTCGGCGGCACCTGGTACTGGAACCGCTATCCCGGCGCCCGCTTCGATTCCGAAAGCTGGACCTACGGCTATTCCTTTTCCCAGGAGCTGCTCGAGGAATGGGACTGGGAGGAGCACTTCTCGGGTCAGCCCGAAAACGAGCGGTATCTGAATTATGTCGCCGACAAGTTCGACCTTCGGCGCGACGTTCAGTTCAACAGCTGCGTGACCGCCGCGCATTATCAGGAGGACGCGCGGTGCTGGGACGTCCTCCTCGAGGACGGCCGCCGCTACACCACGCGCCTCTTGATCACGGCAATCGGCGTGCTCTCGGCGCCGACCATGCCGCGCCTCGCCGGTGTCGACACGTTCAAGGGCCAGTCCTGCCACACTCATTACTGGCCTAAGGAACCGGTCAGCTTCGCCGGCAAGCGGGTCGCGGTGATCGGCACCGGCGCTACCGGGATACAGACCATCACCGAAGTGGCCAAGACGGTCGGGCACATGACCGTCTTTCAGCGCACCCCCCAGTGGAGCGCGCCATTGCACAACGCCAAAATCGGCAAGGAGGAGATGGGCCGGATCCGGGCCAATTATCCGGAGATCTTCGCACGCTGCCAGGAGACCTATGGCTGCTTCATCCATGCGACCGACCCGCGCTCGGCGCTCGAGGTCACGCCCGAGGAACGCGAGGCCTTTTGGGAGAAGCTCTACAGCGAACCCGGCTTCGGCATCTGGATGGGCAATTTCCGCGACATCCTGGTCGACCGCGAGGCCAACCGGCTGATCTCCGATTTCGTTGCCGGCAAGATCCGCCAGCGCGTCAAGGACCCGGCCACGGCCGAGAAGCTCATTCCGAAGAACCACGGCTTCGGCACCCGCCGCGTGCCGCTCGAAAGCGGCTACTTCGAGGTCTACAACCAGCCCAACGTCAAGATCGTCGACATCAACGAGACGCCGATCGAGCGGATCACCCCGACCGGCATCAAGACCAGCGACGCCGAGTACGAGTTCGACATCATCATCTATGCGACCGGCTTCGACGCCATCACCGGCAGCTTCGACCGCATCGACATTTGTGGGGTCGACGGGGCGTCATTGAAGGAGAAATGGAAAGAGGGGCCGCAGACCTTTCTCGGCATCCTGGTCGCCGGCTTCCCGAACATGCTGATGGTGATGGGCCCGCATGCCGGGCTCGGCAATTTTCCGCGCGCCGCCGAATACAGTGTCGATTGGGTAACCCGCCTGATCCGCTTTGCGCGCGACCGCGGCTCGACGCAGATCGAGGCCACCGATGCGGGCGTTGCCGCCTGGACCGACCAGGTTATTGCGTCGAGCGAGGGCTTGCTGGCCAACGAGGTCGACTCGTGGATGACCGGCATCAACCGCAATGTCGAAGGCAAAGAGACCCGCAGGATCATGCGTTTCAGCGGCGGCCACCCCGCCTTCCGCGACCGCTGCGAGGCGGTGGCGGCAGACGGGTATCGGGAGCTGGCACTGGCTTAATCGCCACTGTGGCGGAATAGGGGGGTCAACAAAGGTTTGTTCGAACTTCGCCATTAACATGAAGGGAACTGGTCATGAGTCGCGCTTACAATGTGATCGATGCGGACGGCCATATCCTCGAACCGTTGGATCTGTGGGACAAATACATGGATCCGAAATTCCGCGACGGGGCGCCGCACCTCGTCAAGGGCGAAGACGGCAAGGATCGGCTCGTCATCGAGGAGCGGACGGTCGGCGACAGCCGGCGCGGCTTTGGCGGGATCGGCGGGATCGGCGCCCGGCAGGGGGTCGTCGCGTCCGATACGATGAAGTACCAGGAGGGCAGGCCCGGAGGATTCGATCCGCACCAGCGCATCCCCGACATGGATGCCGACGGCATCGACGCGGCATTCCTTTATCCGAGCATCGGCCTGTTTGCGGGCTCGATCCAGGACCCGGAACTCGCAGCCGCGACCTGTCGTGCCTACAACCGTTGGTTGGCCGATTACTGCAAACCATATCCCGATCGCCTGTTTGGGGTCGCGATGCTGCCGATGCAATCGGTGGATCTGGCCATTGCCGAGATGCGCTTCGCCCGCAAGGAATTGGGATTCCGCGGCGGCTTTCTGCGGCCCAATCCATACAACAATAAAATGATCCACCACCCCGATTACGAGCCGTTCTGGGCGGCGGCCGAAGACCTCGATTTCTCGATCGGCTTTCATGAAGGCGGCAGCAGCGGCATGGCGACGGTCGGCGTCGACCGTTTCGAGGGGCGCGGCGCAAAGCACATCATCAGCCACACGATGGAAATGATGCTGGCCTGCATGAGCGTGATCTGGGGCGGGGTGTGCGAGCGCCACCCGAAAATCAGGATCGCGTTTCTCGAATCGGG
>JBAUTP010000199.1:0-3462 GCA_049582265.1 Thermoplasmata archaeon | reverse complement strand
GAGAGTGGGGGGCGAGGGATCCCATCCATGAAGCTCCGGCGGATCTCTTGTTTCTCGGCGTGGGTGAATTCGCGGCCTTCGGCTTTCGCTTTTTCCTGGGCGTCGTTGACCGCCTTGTCCACTTGAGGCTTCAGCGCCTTCATGACGTCCCAGTACGATTGGGAAACGAAGCCGGAGAAAAAATTGACGTGAACGACCCCGCCCTTCGAGTGACGTCCGCCTGACTTGGCCACGGCGACGAGCATATCGTCGGTCATATTGCGGGGATGGTTGCACAGTGCGCGAGACGCGGAGTGCGAGGCAATCACCGGGGCGCGGCTGATGGCCTGCGTGCGGTAGAAGGTATGGTCCGCGACGTGCGAAATGTCCACCATCATGCCCAGCCGATTCATCTCGTGGACCACGTTCGTTCCGAACACCGTGAGACCCTCTTTGGTGTGCGGGACAGACTGGTCGTCGATATCGCCGGAGGAATCGGCCCATCCGTTCGAATTTGACCAAGTGAGGGTCATGTACCGGACGCCGAGGGCATAGTACTGGCGTAACAGAGCGATCGAATTTTCAATCGAGTGGCCGCCCTCGATGCCCATCAAGGCTGCGAATTTGTGTGCCCGATGGGCCACCTCGATGCCTTTGGGGGTGGCTACTAAGACCATCTGATCAGAATGCAGGGCCACCTGAAGCTTGACCGCGTCGATTAGCTCAAGCGTGCGCCGGGCGTATTGCCCCTGGTAAATCGCGGGCTCAACCCAGATGGAGAAGAACTCCGCGCTCAGACCTCCTTTGCGAACGGAAACGAGGTTGAGATTGCCTCCGTTCAGTGGGTCGGCAAGGTCGAAGCCTTCGTCCACGAGTCGCTGCGGAGTGTCGGCGTGGGTGTCGATGACGATGGCAGACTTCTGGACCTGGGCGGCGCTCGGGAGCTTGGCGGCCATCTTCCTGGACACTCTGACGTTAGCCTGTGCGAGGACCAACCGCGAAAGGGCGGCCCGCATGACGTCGGCGGAGATGCTCTGCGCAAAACGTACCCGCTGCTTGAAAGGTCCGAACGACTCCGCGTGGAGGGTGGGACTCGTAGCCGGGCCTCATTCGGTCCCACGTGAGCCTGCCGCTCATCCCACCGCTTTCTTCACTAGGGCGACGATCCTTGCTTCTTCGGTGCCAGTCAGTTCCTTGAGCGCAAAGTCGGTCGCCCACATATTGCCTTCATCGAGGTTCGCTTCGTCGCTGAAGCCGAGCGTCGCGTACCTGGTCTTGAATTTCGCGGCGTCCCGGAAGAAGCAGACGACCTGTCCGTCCTTGGTATAGGCGGGCATACCGTACCAGGTCCTCGCCGAAAGGGCGGGTGCGTTCGCTTTGATGATGCCATGGATTCGTTTGGCCATGGCTCGGTCCGATCCCGACATCTCGGCGATTTTGGCGAGGACCTCGCTTTCCCCATCCGCCTTGTCAGCGGCCGCCCTCAACTCTCTGGCGCGCTCCCTCATGGCGGCGCGTTCTTCTTTCGTGAATCCCGTTACCGGCTTCCGGGCGCCTTTCCTATCTGCCATGAGCCCACTTTACTTCGTAAATCGCGCAATTATATGTGCAGGCCCTCTCCCACGTCACGGTGCCAGACATAGGAAGTGGACTCCAATGGAAGGAAAGATCTTTCAAGTAACACTTGTAGTGACGAACCAGGCCGAATCGCTCGAGTTCTTCACCGAGAAAGTCGGGTTTGAGAAGAAGAATGATGTTACACCCCCCGGGGGCTACCGCTGGGCGACCGTCGGACCCAAAGGGCAGGACCTCGAGCTTGCTCTCTTCGAGCAGGGTTCGGCTGCGGACCCGGCGCAGAAGGAATGGTCGAAGCACTGGTCCCCCGGCAAGGCCCCCCCAATCGTGCTGCGCGTCGTGGACTGCCGCAAAACGTACGACGAGCTTCACGCTCGCGGGGTGAAGTTCCCTCAGACTCCCTTCGACTATCCTTGGGGAACCCCGGCAACCTTCGTGGACCCCGATGGCAACCTGTTCTCCATCACTCAGCCGCCCTCAGGAAACTGGTCGAAGGGGTAACAGGAGATCCGCGCCCGAAGGGGCGGAACAACGGCTCAGTCAGCCGCCTGCCCGCTGACCAGGGTTCGCGCGTACATCTGGGGTCACCCTCCTCCGGTCACAACGGGGATCGATCAATCGTGGGGGTCAACAAGCACGCGCTCGGCCGACGGCGAATCGCAGCCACCGTGCGTGACGGCTCGGGGAGGAAACTTCTTTCGGGGACGGGAAGGTCGTGGATTCCCGCGGAGCATTTTGAATGTGGGTGCAAATGGCACTGAGCCTACCCCGCAAAGTCCGTTTCGTCAGGACCGGGGCTTCTGATCTTCCGACGGGCTCGCAGGTCCAAATTCCCATTGAAAGGTCCACGCGGGCGTTGTGCTCGAGCCGTGCTCTCCAACTAGGATTAACGAGAGATAGTCTCTTACGAAGTTCGTGACCGCGATTGCTGCAGGCTCAAGCGCCCTCAGCAGGTCGGTGTCCGTTGGCTCGCGATCGGACTGTTTCAAGGATATCAATAGCCGATGCAGAGCCTCGTTGTAGTCAACCTCCGATTCGAATGTCCCCGAAGGAACGCCTTGTTCGGCAAGGAAGTCGATAATAAACGACTGAACGCGACTCTCAGTGATACTCAGGTTCTCGCGATTCATTGCAAGAATCCTGAGGATACTAACCAGTTCGTCGCAAGGCTTGCTAAGCCTGATAGGCCGTCTGACTATTAGGTCGTTGGTATTTCGCAAGGGAAATCGCCAGAGGTTCAACTGCTCCTGTGCCCACTTCTCGATACCGGAGTTTGCGGTCGAATCGACCTCGAACGTATCTGGCGAGGGCGTGATTTCAACAAGGGACGAAGATCGTCCCTCGAAGCGGATGTTTCGTCCAAAGCTGCCCCTATGACTCGCACTGCCCTCGTTGCTTCACGTAAGGCGCTGGGCGCGTAGTCCTTGAACTCTTCCACCCCCAGCTCAGACTCGAAGCCGTTAGCCGCGTCTTCTCGTTTTGAGGCTAGCTTGGCCACGATCCGGGCGGCAGACTCGATTTCTTCCATGCGAAGCGTACTCCCAGGCTCGGAGGCGAGGTCAAGGAGCAGGTTCGACACGTCGTGGACTTTGGGGGCATCGGTTCCGAACGCGAGCAGGAGCGCTTTGGCGGCGTGCTCAGAAGCCATCTGCGCAGAATAAATCGCATCGTCCCACCGTCGATCCTCGAGCGCGCGCTTCGATGACTGCAGCCATCGCTGAGCCCGCTCGAAGGCGAGCTGCGCTACTCGCGTCGTCAAATTGGGGCCTCCAGCAATTCCGGCGAACCGAGCTTCCAATAGCGCACCCCGCTAGCCGTCTTGGCGCGGGCCGAGTTCGTTTCACGTAGTCGGGACATCATCCGCTTCCGAAGGCCGGTCAGTCGGTCCTCAGGATCGAGGACCGGTAT
>JBAUTP010000198.1:0-4830 GCA_049582265.1 Thermoplasmata archaeon | reverse complement strand
GCAGCGTACGTTCCGCTCGTGGTGAAGGTATGATTGACCTCAGCGTTCGAGGCCAGGGAAGCGTTGCTGTCGCCGAACGCCACATCGATGAGCGGATACCGGTTCGTCCCACCGGTGACGTGCACGTGGAACGTCACGGGAGCGTCGGGCACGACCAGGCGGGGGGTCGCATAGAGCTCCGCGGAGAGATTACCTTCGGCGAGCGCCGAAGAAGAGAGGATGGGCAGAAGGTCCACCACATTGGGCGACCCCAGTCCCGTCACAGGATCCCAGCCCGGACCTGCCGCGTAGCCGTTGGAGCCGGTCAGAACGTCATGAAAGGCTGTACGGTAATGGCTGGACCGTGCGACGGCATACAGGCTCGGGTTGAGAAATCCGAGGGAGGAACCGGAGCGATTGTCGGCGACGGCCGTGAGTCCTGCCCATATCGGGGTGCCCACGCTGGTTCCTTCGACCCCCGTGCGTCCGCCGTGGAAATAAATCGATACCGGCGTCCCTCCTACCATGGATACGTCCGGGGTGCCTCGCGTGGACGGGGTGACCGGTACTCCGGAAGCCGATTGCCACCAGGGCCGCGGAAACGGCGAGTAGCCCCCGCCGGATCCCCCTTGATTGACGCATCCCTGGGCCCCCGAGGCGTTCCCGCTCCACCCGGTCTCGGATGCGTATCCTCCGGAAGCTCCTAGACTGAGGTCCGTGGCTCCTACGGCGGTAACCCATGGGTCGGAAGCGGGGTAGTTGGTGCTCACCCCGTTCGTGCCATCGGCCGCGCCGCAATCACCAGTAGCCGCGAGGACGCTGATCCCCTCCATCGCAGCTTCGAGGAGCACCGGATGGAGCAGCGCGTACGTCCCGTCCGACGTGGCATTGCATGCCTCCGTGCACGCCGCGTTGTTGAAGCTCCCGACATCCGGCTCTCCCCAGCTGAGGGAGAGAACATCGACGGCCTGATGCGCCACCAGATAGTCGACGGCGCTGTAGAGCCCCTCGGACGCATCCGGAGCGAAGGTCATGTCGATCGAGGCGCCCGGTGCGGTCGCGTGGGCCCACTCAAGGTCGAGAGCCTCCTCTTCGGCCCATCCCGTGTTCGTCGTGTTGAGGTTGGTGGTGGTAGGAACCGGGTACAGGTACTGGACATGCCCGGTAGAGATGTTGAAGATGCCGCCGAAGGTCGCGAGGTCGGCGGCGAGGCGGGACTGGTTCTCGGTCCCGTCGTAGTCGTCCACGATCCCGATCCGAACCCCGGTGCCGTTCGTGCCGTCCTTGAGGAGCGGGGTCTCATTGTAGGCGCCCTGAACTGCGCATGGAGCGAACGGAGGGGTCGTTCCGCAACTCCCCGAATCGGGTAGCACGCTGAACGCGGTGGACCCCGGGCCCAGAGCTGGCAGCACCGGGGTGGCATTGCCGAGACCGAGCACGCCCGAGATCCCGAGCCCCGCCGGGAGGGAGGCGGCCGTTGTGTGGGTGAAGAAGGTTCCGGCACCCGAGGAATACTCGACGAACTCGGTATGGAACACGTGTCCCATCGCTTCGGCCGGCCCTGAGACCGAGAACATGAGCCGGTCCGGGCTTGTGGTCACCGCGAGACCCTGAGACGCGAAGAAGTTCACGGCATTCGTGTAGTTCCCCTCCGAAGGGGCGAACCGTGACTCGAACTCGGCCGGCGTGAGAAACTGGTGGTACTCGAGCGAACCCGGTGCGTAGAGGAGGTCGAGCGAGGGCATCCAGTCGGAGGTGGGGCTGGACATCCCGATGACCACGCGGATGGGAGTTGCGGCCGGAAGTGGGCTTGCCTCCCAGCTCCCGGGCGGGGCTCGAAAGGCGGGGGCGACGGTCATCAGACCGAAAGTCGCCGAAGACCCCGAGAGGGGAGAGGAATCCGAACTCGGTGCCCCCGGGAGGAAAGGGGGCAGAAGGCTCGTCGTCGTGACGAGAACGAGGGCGAGCGCAAGCCACCCTCTCCATCGGTGCCGGTTGCGCATCACGGTGCCTAGCCGGCGCCAAGTCCGTGGGTCAGCATAATTCCATGGTTGGGCATCGTCACTCGACTCCACAGAGACCCTTTATTCCCCTGACCGCGTCGGGACGCGTCGGAGGGCTGTGGACCCCTATCTAGGCTACGAGATCGCGATCCTGCTGGTGCTCGTCTACGCCCTCGTCGTTTACTTCCTCTATCGCGCCGGGTATTTGGGGCCAGAACGTGCCCTCAGTCTGTTCGGACCCGCGCTGATGATCAAAACGCGGCGTGGTCGAGCCTGGATCGACCGCGTCGGCCGATTCCGTCGGTTCTGGAGCGTCCTCGCGGATGCGGGGATCACGCTCGCCGCCGTCTCGATGATCTCGATCGTCGCGCTCCTCCTCGTTGAGGCCGCACTCGCGCTCCAACTTCCCGCCTCCGCGGCTCCTCAGGTCTCCGAAGCACTGGGGATTCCCGGGATCAACCCCATCATTCCCGTGACGTACGGCATCGTCGCTCTCGTGGTCGGCGTGGTCATCCACGAGCTTTTCCACGGGTTCGTCGCCCGCTCGCAAGGAATTGGCGTCAAGAGCCTCGGGATCCTCTGGGTCGTCGTTCCGGTGGGAGCGTTCGTCGAGCAAGACGACGAGGACATGACGAAGGCCCCGCTCCGTCGCCGTGACCGGGTCGCCGCCGCCGGTGTTCTCGCGAACTTCATCCTGGCGCTCGTCTTCTTCCTCGCGGTCTCCGGGCTCGTCGCTAGCTCGGTCCAGCCGAATGCCACGGGGGTTGGCATCCTCTACGTCGTCCCGTCGACGCCGGCATCCAATGCGACGTTGGCGGCCGGGGACATCATCACGAGCATCAACGGAACCGCCACGCCAACCCCCGACGCCCTGATCGACTACCTCGATGCGAGCCACCCCGGTCAGGTCGTTGAACTCACGTTCTATAGCTCGGCCGCGAGCGGGGTCGTGACGAAATCGGTGACGCTCGAATCCGCGGAGACCTACTCCCACCAATCCTCCGACGCCAACAAGGGTTTCTTGGGGGTCGAATCCGCGTTCCTCACCCCCACCCAGCTCAAAGGGACCTACGTCGCCCCCTGGAATGGACCCGGCGGCCCTATCTCGGGGGCATTCGACTGGGTCGTGCTTCCGCTGGCGGGCCTCCAGCCCATGCAGGGACCCGCCGAGAACTTTTTTCATCTCTCGGGGCCCCTCGGCGGAATGAACGCCGGAGACTTCTGGATCCTCGTCAACGTCCTCTATTGGCTTGCGTGGATCGACCTCTTGCTCGGTCTCTCTAACGCGTTGCCGCTGTTCCCGCTCGACGGAGGTCTTCTCTTCCGCGACTTTGTCCAGTCCATCGCTCAACGCGTGAAACGAGGGTGGGATGCGAAGCAGTTGGACCGATTCGCCGGGCAGGCAGCCACCTTCGCCTCGCTCCTCGTCGTGGTGCTGATCGTATGGCAGTTCGTCGTTCCGCGACTTCACCCCTAACGGAGCGCGACCTCTTCGTCGCCTATCCGTTCCTTCCCGGAGCGGAGCGTCTCGTGACCGAGGTCGCCCCGACGCTTCGCGTGTTCGTCGAAGAGCCCGCCTTCGACCGAGCCCGGGAGTTGGGGAGGGCTCGCGTGCGCTGGGGCGTCGACGACCCGACAGGTTCGACCGGCATGGCGGAGCTTAACCGAGCGACGGGCGAGGAGAGGTTCTTGGCGTTCCTCTATGCGTGGCTTCTCCTCTCGGCCGTTCCCACGCGCGCTCCCCTTCGCCGTTGGGCCGTCGCCGAGGCGAAAGCCAGCTCCGGTCGACTTCGGTCAGCTTCCGTCGACGAGCTCATCGAGGTGGCCCGTCGGCTGGGGCATCGGTTCGAGAGGGATGACGACACGAAGCGAGTTCGTATCGCGCCTCCCGACTACCTCCGGTTGGCCGTGCCGATCCGCGAGGGGTCGTTCCGACTGGTCCAGCAGGACCTTCGGCACGGCTGGGTGGCCGTCGGCCGGGAGAGGGCGGCTCGACTCCTCCAGGAGGCGATCCGCCGTCGGCTAGGAGAGCCCATCGAACTGGACCCAGGATTTCGGAACGACCTTTCGAGCCATGAAGGGTCGTTCCTTGTCGAGGTCCAAGCGCGAGTCCCTCCGCCTACCCGTCCCGGCCCCGCGGGAGGTGGGAAGCTCCTCCCGGAGCGATTCCCTCCGTGCATCCGAAAGATGCGGCGGTCCCTCGAAGCCGGTGAGAACCTCAGCCACGCGGGTCGATTCGCCCTGGCGGCGTTCCTCCATAGGGTGGGAGCGAGCCCGGACGCGATCGTCGATCAATACCGGGGGGCGCCCGATTTCGACGAGGGGATCACGCGTTACCAGGTCGAGCAGATCACGCAGCGGGACGGAGGGCGCGGGTACGAGCCTCCCGGCTGCCAAAAGCTGAGGACCGACGGGCTATGCTTTCGGGAAGGCGACTCCACGGCTCCGCTCGCCGTCGACCGGGAGCGGGATCCTACGTGCTTCGATGAGAGATTGCGCCGCCCGCTGCAGTATTACCAGTGGAAAGGTGGGGCGGTGGTAGAACACCCCGGGACGACCTAGCCGTTCGGGGGAGGCGGGGCGGGGAGCGTCCGGTAGGCACGAAGCGCCCGGGTCACCGCCGTCCATTGACCGGCGATGATGAAGTAGAGGAAGGCCACGTCGATGACCGTGAAGGAAAATCCCTCCAGTGCGAAGTGCGCCCACGGCATGGAACGAGCCCAGGGCCATGGGAGGGTCCAATCGAACTCGAGGAAGGTCGCGAGGGCAAGGATCGCGAGGCGGTCGGCTCGAGATAGGAGCCCGGCGTAGATCCGCCCGGCTCCCACCGCTTGCGCCTGGGTTCCCA
>JBAUTP010000197.1:0-35297 GCA_049582265.1 Thermoplasmata archaeon | reverse complement strand
CGCCGACGGCGCGTTCTAGGTCCGAAACGCGGAAGGGGAGCCCGTTACCGGTGTTGTAGAGGAGAATGGTCTCGCCCGAGTGGATCGCGCGGTCCCTTACCAGCGTTCCGAGCGCGGCGTAGGTGGCCGCGCCTTCGGGCGAGGCTGACACCCCGTGCGTTGTTGCGAGCGCCCGCATGGCTCTCACGATCTCGCTATCGGTCACCCTGACGCCTCCTCCTTTACTCCCCCGAACCGCTTCCAAGATCCTCTCGGATGCGAACGGGGCAGGGACGAGGAGTCCTGGCGCGATCGTGAAGGGATCTTCCCACGGCGTAGCTCGTAAGGCTTCCTCGCGCAGCGCGCGCACGATCGGAGCGCACCCCTCGGGTTGGACGGAATAGAGCCGCGGAAGTCCTTCCGTGAGCAGGCCTACCGCCTTCAACTCCTGGAATGCCTTGTACATCCCGATGAGACCTGTCCCACCCCCCGTGGGATAAACGATCGCATCCGGAAAATCCTCGCCTCGCAACTGTTCGACGATCTCGAGCCCCATCGTCTTCTTTCCCTCGACCCGGTAAGGCTCGCGAAGGGTGGACATGTCGAAGGCGCCCATCCGCTCACGCTCTCGAGCCTCCACGCCCGCCTCGCGAATCGTGCCCGCTACCTCGATGACCTCGCTACCGTACTCGGCGCAACCTTCCTTCATCGAAGGAGGCGTCCGTTGTGGGAGGTAGACGCGGACCGCGAGTCCGGCGCGAGCGCCGTAAGCCGAGAGAGCGACTCCCGCGTTGCCGGCACTGGGAACGAACAACCGGCGAAGGCCGAGCTCCCGCGCTCGAGACACCGCCACCGACATGCCGCGAGCCTTGAAGGACCCCGTGGGGAGACCGCCGTCGTCTTTGAGGAGAAGTCGTATCCCCCGAGCTGCGGGGACCTCAGCGAGCGGAAGGACCGGCGTGAATCCCTCCCCGAGCGTTACCACCTGGTCGGACTGTTGGACCGGCAGGAGTTCCCGGTACCGCCAGAGCGATGTCACTCTCGACGAAAGCCTCTCCCACCACTGGTGGGCGTCCAGTTTCCTGAGGTCGTAGGTGGCGAGCAGGGCATGCCCGCACGTGGGACAGGTGCCGACGACCCGGGCCGGGTCGACCTCCGAGCAACACGCTCGGCATTCGAGCGAAGCGAGGAGTGAGCCTGTCCCGTTCATGCCGTCACGAGATCCAGAGGGCCATCAGGATCGAATCGACCGGCGTTCCTTCGATGATAAACTGCCGCGCCAGCCGCCCTTCTTCAAGAAAACCCATCTTCTGGTAGAGTTGGATCGCGCCCACATTGGTCGAGAACACTTCGAGGGTGAGCTTCCGAACGCCGGCGGACCGCGCCCACTCGATGGCGGCTCGAAGGAGCCCGGTGCCGAGGCCGATGCGTCGACTGTTGGGCAACAGCGCCATTCCAAAGGAAGCGACGTGTCGGTTCTTCGGCCACTTTCCGCGCTCGATGTTGAGGAGGCCACACAGCTCCCCCCCGATCTCGGCAACGAAGAACGCACCTTCGTCCGGTCGAGCGGCCGTGAGGGTCCGACGTTCCTCGTCCAACGTCCAGGTAGCTCGTTCCCGAAGAGTGAATTTCTTCTCGGCGCCGACGATGTTGACGAGCTCCGTCGCTCCTTCGGCATCACCGGGCACGGCCCGGCGGATCAAGGCCGTCCGACCGTCCTTGAGTAACGCCGAAACGTTCGATGTCATGGGGCCGAGTCATCTAGGAAGGATATCCCATACTTGTCCCAAACGGGTTCGTGACTCGCGCGAGGGAATCGACCAAGCGCCCCATCCCGGGTACGGAGCCCGCGGTCCTCAGGGATCCTTCGAGAGGGGGAGGTCGTTGTACCCCTGCCACGCCGACGACCTCGGTCGGCTTCGATCCGGTCCGCCAGCGGCGGTTGGTGAAAGTCTCCGAACGGAGTCCCTCCGCCGCTCCGCTGCGCACCTTCCCCACAGGAGCTGAATTCCCTTCTGGAATGGGCGAAAGGAGCTACGAAGGGCCCGGCGGGCGGCCCAATCCTTCCATGATCTGATCGTACTGCTCCCGCGTGATCTCCCCGCGGGCATATCGCATTCGAGCCACCATGACGGGTCGGTTGGCCCCATAGCCGGCCGCGTTCCCCGAGCCGTAGCGCCCACGATATCGGCTACCTCGCGCGCCCCAGAATGCGACCCGCACCATGAAGAACCCAATGATGAGGATGAAGAACAGGACAAAGATTCCTCCGAACGCTCCGAAACGGGAGGAGGGGGGCGAGACCCCGAAGGTCGCGGGGTAGAGGAGGACCAGGAGAATGACAAGTGCCGCACCAAGGAACGCGGTCGCAGCAATGATCGGTAGCCAGGGAACTCTCGGTGGGGATTGGCGGATGCCCATGCCTCTCGGCGCGTAGTACGGACCCGGGTTGTTCATCGAATCGGTGGGAGCAGGAATGCCGCTCTCAAGGATAAGAATCCGAGCCTCCAGAAGCTCGGACGGTTCTCGAGATCAGGCGCTTTCGTTGGCCTCCCGTCGCCGGGACGTAAGGCGGCTATCGGGAACATTACATTCGTGCGCCCGACTGGCCCACCACGTATCGCCAGCCCGAAGGAAAACGTACGTAGGTGTCAGAGAACCAAACTCGGTATTCGAACGGCTTTCCGTCCTCGGTGCCCTTGGCCCACAAGAACGCGGTGACGACGGCCGTGTCACCCCACACCCGGACCGTTCGCTGGCTGTCGTCCTGCCGCTCGTAGATGATCCGGCCGTTCCCGGACTCTTCGATCAGGTCCGATTTGGAGAATACCTTGCCTGCCCCGGTCGTAAGGACGAAGTCGTCCGCGAGGATCTTGTCCATGGTGGCCACATCGCCCTTCGCTACGGCAGCTTGGTATTCATCGTCCAGTTGCGCCACTTTCGAGGCTGCATCCATCGTCATGGGCCGATGGCGGGAACGCAACCAACTAAGAATACAACACTTGTGGATTCCATCCCATCCTTTCGTAACGATCGCCCGGGACGCAGGAGTCGCGACCCTACTGGGGTGGGGCTCGCCGGTGCGGGGGTCACCATTCATCCCCCGGAGGACCGTGTCGAGTGTCGCCCGTATAGTCTGCCGTCTCGGACGACGAACTTCCCGTCGACCAAAACGTTCCCTCCCCGAAGGAAGAGCCAGGCCCACCACGAAAGGTGCGTCGCTCCACCGACGTGGTCATTCCGTCCGATCAGAAGTGACACCATGCCGGCGCCCTGGTCTTCCAGCAACGGCGAAATCGAAAGATGTTCGTTCAACCCGATCGAGATCGTCCCCGGGCGGTCTCGCCCCGGACCGGCACGCGCGTACCCTTCCGCGAAGAGCTCCCTTCCCTCGTCGTAGGTGAACTGGTCGAGGCGGCCATGGCGGAAGACCCATCGTCCACCGCTGACTTCCCCCACGACATGGGACAGCCCCACAGAACATGTCACGTTGGACTGGAAGGTCCCTTCGGCGAAAGATTCGTCCAGCGCGACGCTGACCACTCCTGCCGGTAGGGTAGCCAGGCTCCATTCCCCCTGATGCCGGGCGCGGGGGATGAGGCCGTACGAGAACTCCGGCTTTCTCCTCGCGAGGCGAAGATGAAGCTCCGTCCCGTTCGGATGGCTGATCTCCAGCCTTCGCCCGTTGAAAAACAGTTCGAATATTCGTCGCCCGCGTCGATAGAGTTCCGCGGGTTCAACGAGGGTGCTGTCGAGCAATTCGTGCTTCCATCTGGCCAGATCGACCCGGTACAGTCGAGCTGAGGAGGCCGACGCTCGCCCGACAGCCATCTGTACTGCACGGACCCGGGCCTTCGCCGCGGCACGGTAAAGTGATTCACGATTCCTCTCCAGCATGTCCCTGGTCTTATCCGGGAGCGAGTGAAACCGCTCGTGATCGCTAGGACCGAAGAAGCTCACAAGGACGTCAGTACGACGGATGGCGGCCCTTCGGTGATCGCCGAGTCGGGCGAGGTATTCGGGGCGGCACTCCTGGGCGGCCGCCCAGTACGTGGCTTCATCCTCGTACACCAACATGGGACGGGCGCCCAATCGAAGTGATTCGAGGACGAATGCGTTCGCGTAGCCAAGTGTCTCGGTCCAACTTTCGATGGTGACCTGTTCCCCCTTACCGACCGCGAGGCACTTCCGAAGCACGAGACGTGCCATCGCCCGGGCTTTCGCGTCTTCGTCCGTCGGGGCGGTCGGTCTTCGTTCGACGGTACCTGAGTCATGGAAGGACGTGTGTCCCGTGGCTGCCAGGTCGTACCGGAGCCGTGAGGCTCCCCTCCCTCTTCGGATCTCTTCAGGCGTGGCGATCCACTCAAACGGCCCACCATTCTCGCCGTAGGAGGCAAGCGACAGCGTGAGGGAACGCGTGGTCTCGCGGCTCCGCGAAGGGAGTTGACGGGAATCGGACGTCCGGCCCGCCGCTCGAGCTTGGTCCAAGGCCCGGCGTTTCCAGCCTTCGAAATCTGGGACCGTCTCCAATTGGAAGTGGGGATGGCGAAGCTGCCACCGATCGAAGGTTGAGTCTGCGTTTGATTGAGGTCGCAGCGCGATCACGCGCACGCCGGATTCCCCTCCGACCTGGCGGGCGACACCGCCCAAAAAACGCAGAAGGTTTTCCCGTCGCAGCCTCTCGGTCTGGGCCAAGCGACGTGACGGCCGCAGACCGGTCAGCATCCCTCGGAGCGACACCTCGTGACTCGTAGGCCGGCTCGAAAAATTCACCGGAGCTAGGGCAGCGCCCTCCATCGGGCTCCGCTTCGACAAGGCCTCGGGCGCCGCGGGTTGAAGCGTCAGAGCCATCGCATAATCCGGAGGGCGGAGGTAAATCCCTACGACATCACGTGGTACCTGGGGCGCGGATGGGTCGGGCCGTAGAGGGCGGACCTCATAGCCCGCGGGACGGACTCGATGGGTCCGCCATATTCGCTGAATCGTGGAATGGCTCACTCCATATCGACGGGCGAGCGATCGAGTGGTCCACGGCCGGAACGAGGGGGGGGAACCGGTCGCCGTCAAACGGAGAATGGCCCGAACCTTCTCTTCGGAGATGCCCCCAAGTCGAACCGGTGGCGCGGGGCGTTCGTCCAGCCCTCGGAGACGAGAGGCCAAGAATCGTTGCCGCCAAAGCGCTACGGTGTGGCGGCTCAGGCCCAGCTCTCGAGCGATCTCACGATCCTCCCAGCCTCGCGCCGTCCACAGGATGATCCGGGCTCGTACAACGGTCTTACTTCCCCGGCTCTTGCCTCCGGCCCAGCGAGCCAGGATCGATCGCTCCTCTGGGCTGAGGATCACTTGAGCCGCGACGCGCATCCCGGAGAAAGACGCGGCACCCCATATAGCGCCATCCGCGGGGCGTTCGCAGGATTAAGTCTAGGCGATAATGTTCCACTTTTCAGACAGGACATATAGGGCCTGACCCCCTCGGCCATCCATGGTAGCCAAACGAGTCCCCAAGTCAACCAAGCGTGCACGCCGTCAGGAGGGGCCCTCCGAAGTGGCCCCGGGAGTTTTCGTCGGTGGCTGGAAGGATGCGACGGACTTTTCCGGAGCGAAATTCTGCGTTCTCGATGAACAGCCCCCGGACATGCCCGCGGCGATGCACATTCCGATCTACGATGAATCCACCGACGCGCCCATCCCTTCGAACCTCAACCGGCTAGCGGCCGAGATCCTCTCGGCTCGCGACCGGAACGAGCCGGTGCTGGTCTTTTGTGGGCACGGCATTCGACGAGCCCCCCTCGGAGGCGCGTGGTACTTACACCGCTCTCAGGAGATCACGCTCGACGAGGCGTTTGACCGGGTCATCGAGGTTCGTCCCGGCGTCGAGCGTGTCCAGACATGGGCCAAAGGGTGGAAGGTCCTCGACGAGGGCAAAACCGCCTCGGCGAGATCCCCCCGTAAGCGCTGATGTTGGCCGAAGAAACCCCCGACATCGCGTGGGTAAGCTCGCTCACCGGCGCTTCGGTGGCGCGTGCGCACCGGTTAGTGTTGGAGGCGGCTAAGGAAACAGCACTCTTTCGCCACATCGCTCGGGAGCACCGGAAGGGGGGCCGGTCGTTCTACGTGGAGATCGAAGCCCCGTTGGAGCTCTACGCGATGACCCGGCTCCTCCGTCCGCGCCACATCGTGGAGGTCGGTGTTTCCTCCGGGGTCTCATCGGCCTACTTCCTGAAGGCACTCGAGCGCAATGGGTCTGGCACCCTCCACTCCGTGGACCTACCCAAACCGGAGCGGAAGCCTCGGCGCCCTCGCACCCGCGACTATGGTTCTTGGGCCATACCGTCCGGCCGTTCGTCGGGGTGGGCGGTTCCGTCATCGCTGAAGAAGAGGTGGGATCTCCGCATCGGGAACAAGTCCGAGGTGCTTCCGTTGTTCGGTGAGGAAATCGACCGAATCGACCTCTTCCTCTACGATGTTCCGCACTCCGACCCTGGGGCCTTCTCCGAATTTTCCTCCATCGATCGGCGATTCCCGAGCGGCGCAGTGGCCTTGGCCGACCACGGAGGTACCGAGAATCTCTGCCCGAGCCTCCGACGGTGGGCCGACCACCGCGAGACCGCCGCCTCCGGGAGGAAGGGCTTGGGACTCTACGGCTTCCGCTTTCCGTAGCGAGTGCCACACCTTCGGGGGAGGCTAACGTTCCGTGAGCGGGGAGGTGAATCCGTGGTGGCCCTCGGGCTCGCCGACCTTGTCCTGATCCTCGCCGCCCTGGCGTTCGCGTGGAGCATCGGGGCCCACTACACCGGTGCCTGCATGGGGATGGCGTATGCTACGGGGGGGTTACGTCGGGACCAAGCCCTGATCGGGATGGCCATCCTGACGGCAATCGGCGCCGCGGTCGCGAGCGGTAAGGTCGTCGGCAACATCGGTCTCGACCTTGTGAGCTCGACCGCCCTATCGGCGACCTCCGCGGCCGCCATCGTCGGAACCGCCTTCGCTCTCACAACGGCATACAATTATCTCAAAATTCCAACATCCACGATCCAGATCTTCGTGTTCTCGTTGGTGGGAGTCGCCCTCGGCTCCGGCATACCGATCGGGTGGCGAAGCCTCGAAGGACTGGTAATCATCTGGACCATCGCTCCCTTAGCGGCGCTCGGAATCGGGTTCCTCCTGACTCGAGGGCTCTCGACATGGAACGGAGCCCGTTCCAAGGATAGCTCGGCACCTGGGCCGTGGGTTTCACCCGCTGCCCGCCTCCTCATTATCATGGGCCTCGCGGCATCCTTCGCCATGGGCGCCAACGACGTGGCCAACGCCACGGCGGTTTTCGTCTCCACCCGGCTCACCGACGTGCTTCTTGCGGGGGTCATTGGTGGGCTCGCACTCAGTGCCGGTGTTCTCACGTGGGGAGGTCGTCTTTTGACGACCGTCGCTTCCGACATCGTCCGGGTGGATCCCGCCATGGCAATCGCTGCCCAAACGGCGCAAGCCGTCGTCATCCTCGCCAGCGTGGTGCTTCTCGGCGCGTTCACGTCCATGAACCAAGCGTTGATTGGCGGGATGGCTGGCGCCGGGCTCGCCCGGGGAAAACGTACCATTCAATGGAAAACGTTACGGGGGATTCTCGCGGGTTGGGCGATCGGGCCGGCCTCGGGCGTGATCGCCGGCTTCGGGGTCATCAGTACGCTGATTCGGATCGGGATTCACGCATGAACTCCCGTCACACCCTTTAGCATTCGTTCCTGCCGGAAGGAAGCTTTCCCGCAGAGGATACGTCCCTTCGAGCCATTGACGGGTCGAGGACGTTTGCTGAGTCACTGCCGACGCCGGGGGTCGTCTTAGCACGGATCAGTTCGGGCAGGCCACCTAATGTGCCTCATACGCATCCTTGACCCGGTGCAACGTGACCGACTCATGTCCCGACTGTGGCTCGACGGTGGCCTATGAATCGCGTACCGCTCGTGTGCGCAGCGGCGTTTGCAGCGGTTGTGAGCATGCCTTCACTATCGTCGAGGGGGTCGACATCCTGCCCTCGGGCGCTTCCCGCAGCTTCGACGGGGACGCGAAGGAGCGAGGGAATCCTTCGCCCTCGGGCACTGACGGTGCGTCGGGACTGCTGTGCGGCCTCTGCGGGGCTCCACTCGCGATCGCGCACACGTTCGACACGGGATTCGAGGCGGCCTGCACTTCCTGCAGTTCCCGCGTGAAGTACCTTCTCGCCCCTCCGAACGCGGGAACAGGTGCGGCGCGGCGCCCGTTCCGCTCCCGTGATGAAGGCGAAGGGGGGGATTCCTTCGGCCGCACACCCTCTCGCCCCTGCCGAGAATGCGGAGGACCCCTGCGCTTCTCTACGAATCCGGATGGGCATGTGACCGGTGAGTGTGCGTCCTGCGGGAACCGCTTCGTTCTGCCGCCTCGAGAGGACCGGCAGCGGGGTGGATTTCCTTCCGCCCGACGGCCGGGAGGCGGTTACAAGCCACGCGATCGAAGGTCCGGAGGGTGGTCGTCGGGGGGTCGCTCGGGAGGTCCCCCTCGCGACCGACGGCGCGCGCAACGGGATGTCGATGATCGAGACGACCGGTCCGACCGACGGCGACCCCGTTCCCGTCGAGAGTGAGGGTAGCATCTCCGACGCGGCCCCGATAACGCACCGTCGGGCCCATCCTCGCACGAGTAGGCCGCCCAGCGACCGGACCGGAGGGCACCCCCTTGACCAAGGCGGAGATGGGGAGGTATATGGCCGAAGATGGGAACCCGAGCTGATTTCTACTGGTATGACTTCCCGAGCCTGGCTACGGCCAGGAAGGAATCATGGAGGAAACCCCCACCGGTGGGGCAACGAGGATGCGGCGTTTTCGCCGACTTCGGAATCGTAGGGGTGGAGTACTGTTGGACTTGGTGCTCGCCGTTCTGGTGCTTGGGCTGGCGGCCTTTGCGCTGAACGCCATGGGCGTTACCTTTGGCCAGCTCGTCCACGGCATCGCGCACTTCGTGAACGGCTAGATTGCACGACCCCGGGCACCGGATGTCGGAACTCGTCGGGCGGCTCCGACGCGCGCGGTGCTAGGGCTCGGACGTTGGCGGGTACTCGGCCGAAGCGCGAGCGGAAATTCCGACCGGAGCTCTCGACCGCGCGGCTCCTGCTCCGGTCCCCTCGGCGATCGGATCGCGTCGCCCTCGTTCACCTGATGAATGACCGGTTGATCGCGAAGAACACGCTGAGCGTCCCCACGCCCTACCGCCTTTCGGACGCGGACGCGTGGATCTCGCGCCACCAACGGGGGAGTCGGGATCCGCGGTCCCTTTCCCTCCTCATTACTCGAAAAAGCGATGGGGCCGTTCTCGGCGGGATCAGCCTTCGCCACGACAAAAGCCCGTTCCTGCGGGCCGAGCTCGGGTACTGGTTGGGACGGGAGCACCGCCGACAAGGCTACATGAGTGAGGCCGTGGAGGCGGTGTGCCGGTGGGGATTTGCCAAGGCCCACCTTCATCGGATCGAGGCCGCCGTGTTTCCCCACAACCCCGCATCGATGAGCCTCCTTCGTAAAGCGGGCTTCCTCAAGGAAGGACGCTTGCGGGAGGCGGTTCGGAAGAACGGGACCTGGCACGATGATGTCCTCTTCGGGCTGGTCCACCCTCGCCCCCGGCCCCCCTCCCAGCGCTAGCGCCGCAGCCCGAGGTTCGGCTTATAATCCCGACGCGCTGACGCCGAGCTGTGGCCGACCGTAGAGCGCTGATCACGGGCATCACGGGGCAGGACGGTTCGTACCTCGCCGAGTTCCTTCTCAAGAAGGGGTACCACGTCTTTGGAATCGTTCGACGTCTGAGCAGCCCCAATATGCGTCACATCCAGGGGGTTCGCGACCAGATCACACTCATCGACGGCGATCTCATGGACCAATCTTCGTTGAACCAGGCCGTGAAGGAAGCCGACCCCTCCGAGGTCTACAATCTCGCCGCTCAATCGTTCGTCGCGACGTCCTTCGTGCAACCGGCACTCACGGGAGAGACCACAGGATTGGGCGCTCTCCGTATGCTGGAGGCCGTCCGTACGCACGCGCCGGGCGCCCGCGTCTACCAGGCTTCCTCGAGCGAGATGTTCGGCCAGGTGGCCGAGGAGCCCCAGACCGAGCGCACGCCCTTCCATCCGCGCAGTCCGTACGGGGTGGCCAAGGTCTATGCCTATTGGGCGAGCGTCAACTACCGAGAGGCCTATTCGCTCTTCATTTCGAACGGCATTTTCTTCAATCACGAGAGCCCCCGGCGGGGTCTTGAGTTCGTAACGCGGAAGATCACGGATGGGGTGGCGCGCATTGCGGCGGGGAATCGAGCTCCTCTCGTCATGGGAAACCTCGATGCGCGCAGGGACTGGGGATATGCCCCGGATTACGTGGAGCTCATGTGGACGATGCTTCAGCACAAGGAACCGGATGACTTCGTAGGAGCCACGGGAGAGGCCCACACCGTCCGCGAGTTCATCGACTACGCCTTCCGTGCGGCCGGCATCGATGACTGGGCCCCCTATGTCACGGTGAGCCCGAAGTTCTATCGACCGGCCGAAGTGTTCAACCTCCGAGGCGACCCCAGCAAGGCACAGAAGATCCTCGGCTGGCGTCCGAAGACGACGTTCCGTGCCCTGGTCGAACTCATGGTAACGGCAGAGCGCGAAGGCCTCGCCGCGAACAGCCGCTAGGCGAAGCGCCTCGCGCCTCCCCTACGCCCCAGAGGGCTCGGGCGGCTCCGGGAAGATCTCCTCCGGCGACCTTCCGCGATACGGTGCGAGCTCCCGCGGCAGTGGACCGAACTGGGTCTCATCGTAGGGGATCGTGGGTTCGTCCCGTATCGTGGCCTCCGCCGTCGGTCGCATCGCTCGGTAGAACGTCTCGTAGTCGGTGTACCGCTGCTTCATGTCCGGGGTCATCCATAGGAAATGAAGCCGCTTTTCGACGAGCTTGGCCGTCGGCATGAAGCGTGCGAGATGGATCCCGTACACCTCGTTGAGGTAGAGCTTACGGTAGAAGAGCGGAACGTGAGGCTCGTCCGTCTGGCCCGGCTCCCCCGTGTAGAGGTGACGGAGCTGGTGGGAGAACTTGCGGCTGCTGGAGTACAGCCACGCTTCGACCTGATAGGTCTGGGTCGAAACGCGATCGAGTGTTGACGCCACGTTGAGCAGTGGGAAGAACACCTCGTAGTAGTATCGGTGCGCGGGTAACCCTTCAAGGAGGCGGAACAGTTCCGAGATGCGCTGGGTCGCCACGATGTCGGCGTCCCATCGCAGGGCCCACGACCGCGTCGTCAGGGAGGACGCAAGTCGGCGCGCCTCAAAGATGTCGAGGGGTTCATGCCGATAGACGAGATCCGGGAGCTTCCATGCGTCCAGTAACCGTTCGTTCCGCTCGTGGTAGGGAGCAGTGGACGAATCGACGATGACGAACTCCTGAACGTACTCCCGAATCGACGCTACGGACTCGGGAAACCATGGGTCGTTCCGCGTCACGATATTGGCAGAGATCCCCGGACGGAAGTTCTCTCGATGATGGGTAAGTGCGTGGAGTGGAGCCACGATCGAGCGCGCAGTGGCCCCGGCCCAATGACCGAGAACTCGTCGGGCCTTGAGACTGAACCGGTCCTCGGGGCGGTAATTCTTTACGCGCGCCATGAGCAGGCTCACGCGGTGCGAACGTCCCGACCTCGGACCGCACCCCCTGAGCACCGAGGACGGGCGGGGTCGAGGATTAAGGTATTTCGGCGACGGTCACATGGCCGTGCTGGCTCAGATTGAACTCCGGAATGAGGTCCGACGGTCGGATCCAACGGCGGGGCGGGTACGGGGATTCGGTGGGTCTAGGCCGGGAACCACGGCACCTCCCGAGTGCACTCCGGAGGTGCTGTCGTCAGACCTGGCGTGGCACGGGGAGCCGCCGGAAGGTGGGACCGCGACCTCAGGAACGCGCGCGTCTTCTGTTGATGGCACGGTTTGCATATCGTTTGGAGGTTGTCGTAGTCAAGAGCCGCGCCGCCGCGCGCGAGCTCCACGATGTGGTCTACCTCAAGGTAACGGACCCGGAATCGCTCGTGGCACCGCTGGCAGGTGAATCGATCCCGACGCATCACCGAGATGCGGGCCGCATCCCAGAAGAATCTCCCACGGAAACGCCACGCGCAAAGACGTGAACAATACGTCCGTCGTCGGGACGCGAGGGGGTGACCGCACTCCACGCAGCATCCCGAAGCATGAGCCACTTGCTTCCTCGGGGTCGCCTCGCTCACCCAGCCCTGGGAATCGTGGAGCATTTTCTGACGCGGGATGCTTCCACGCGCGGTCATTATCCTAGCGGCGGATTCCACGTAGAAAAATCCGAGTGTCCGACGAGAAAACCCTCCGTCGTTCGACTCCCTTCGTCCGCTGCCGAGGGAAGGTCAATCCTTTCTATGTCGTCCCGCTAGCTTGGCGTGCGTTATCCGCTGGCCGATTGGATCAACCAACACAGCGACGTCCCTCACAACCTCGCTCTGAGCGGCATGGTGGGAGAGCTGCGCACGACCGAGGAGGCGCTGGTTCCTTCCCACCCGGCGACCAGCCCGGAGGTGACCGAAAGGCTGAGCGAGATCCTAAACGTTGGATCGGATCGCATCTTCCTCACCCACGGAGGGACGGAGTCCAATGTGTCCGTGCTCCTCTTCCTGGCGAGGAGGGTACGAAAGGATCACCATCGTAGATCCCGCCTCCGCATCGTGCCTCCCGAGTTCCTGCCGACGGCCGAGGGCGCCTGGGCAATCGGATATGCCCCCGCGAAGGGAACGTCGGCGGACGTCTACGCGCTCTCCCAGCCCAACAACCCGTCGGGCGGTGCGGTACCGGCCGAGGAGTTGGCGAAACGAAGCGAAGGTGTCTCGGCGACGCTGGTCGACGAGACGTTCCGCGAATTCACCACGACCCGATCCGCCGCCGAAGCCGACCGACCGGGCCGGTGGGTCACTGGCTCACTGACCAAGGCCTACGGCGCGGATCGTGTGCGCGTGGGGTACGTCGTAGCACCATCGCAAGACCGCGACGCGTTCGGACCCTTCCTCAGCCTGGTGCTCGATGAACTCCCCACCGCGTCGGCGGGCCAAGCGCTAGCCCTCTTGGATCGACGGGAGGCCATTCTGGGGGAGTCTCGAAGCCGGTTTCAGACGAACCTCGAAGAACTTAGACGACGCATTCCCGACGCTCCCTCGCTCGCAGCTCCCGTTTGGTTCGACACGGCGATCGAGCCTCGCGATGGACGTGCGTTCGCTCGGAATGCCCTCGAAGCGGGGGTGTTGGTCTGTCCTGGCGTCTTTTTCGGTACGCCTCGGGGAGTACGTGTCTGCCTCACCCGACGAACCTTTCCCACGGCTCTCAATGCCTACCTTGGCGTACGGAGGGCGGCCGCACCGCCACGGCGGATCCGGGTGGCGCGCTAGTGGGACCCAACGGGTCCTGACATCGGCCGACCCGACTCGTGAACCGCCGCCGCCACGCCCTTACGTACGGAGGCGATGTGTCGGGGAGAGACCACGCGGCCCGGGACAAAGGTCCCCTCGTGCTCGCGGAGGAACGTGGCAGCGAACTGCGCGGCCTGGTCCGGATCGGAGGCATGCGTCAACAGGAATCCCCGCGCGAGCTCGGTCAGGACCGCGCGATGAGGGACCTGGGACTCCTCCGAGAAGACCGAGGTCTCGGCCCCCGATTCTCCCAGCGGACGCTCGGTACTCATCACGCGCCACCAAGGAATGCGCGTCTTAAACCCGGGCGTTGGAATGGACCCTCGGCCGTCGGACCGGACGCTAAGCCTTTTGGGGTCTTGCCATCTCCTTGGAGCGAGCCCATGAGCCAAAGCAGCCCACGACCTGCAGCCGTTCCGCCCTCGTCAACCGAACCATCCCCCGCCCGCCGGGGAGTCCTCCTCCAGACCCCGATCCCGGGACCGAAGGCGAAGAAGATCATCGCCGCCGACACCAAATATCTCATGACGAGCACCAAGACCTCGCCCATTGTCGCGGCGACAGCCCAGGGCGTGTGGGTCACGGACGTGGATGGCAACCGTCTTCTCGATTTCACCTCCGGAGTGGGCGTCACCAACACGGGCCACTGCCACCCGGCGATCGTTCGAGCGATCCGCGAGCAGGCGGGGCAGCTGATGCATTACGCTGGAACCGATTTCTACTACGAGAACCAGACTCGGCTCGCACAGCGCTTGACGGGCCTCACGCCGGGAACCTTCCCCAAGAAGGTCTTCTTCACGAACAGCGGAACAGAGAGCGCAGAGGCCGCGATCAAGCTCGCCCGCTGGAACCGCCAGCGCCCGATTACGCTGGGGCTCCTGGGCGGGTTCCATGGCCGCACCATGGGCTCGCTCGCCATGACGACATCGAAGCCGGTCCAACGAGCGCGGTTCAACCCCTACTTCGGCGGCGCGATGCACATTCCTCCCCCGTACTGCTACCGCTGCCCCTACAAGCTCGAATATCCGAGCTGCGACCTCTACTGCGCCAAAGTGCTCAAGGAGATCTACTTCGAAACCGCGGTGCCCCCAGACGATGTCGCTGCCTTCCTGGCCGAACCGGTGATGGGAGAGGGCGGGTACATCGTTCCCCCCAAGGGATGGCACTCCACGCTCAAGTCGATCCTGGATGAGCACCATATCCTGTTCATCGATGATGAAGTCCAGAGCGGCATCGGACGGACCGGCCACTGGTTCGCGATCGAGCATCACGGCATCGTGCCGGACATCATCACGACCGCGAAGGCGCTCGGCAGCGGTGTACCGATCGGAGCGATCATCTTTCGCAAGGACCTGGATTACACGTACCAGGGAGCCCATTCCAATACCTTCGGTGGCAATCTCGTATCCGTGGCGAGCGCTCTGGCCACGCTCGATGTCATCGAACAAGAGCGCCTACTCGAGAACGCGCGTGCCCAAGGCGAATACCTCATGACCCGTCTCCGCGAGCTTCAGCAGCGCCACGAGGTCATTGGTGATGTCCGGGGGTTGGGTCTCATGGTGGCGACCGAGTTCGTCGAGAATCGAACGACGAAGGCGCCCGCCGTCGCCCTACGCGACCGTGTGATCGAGGAGGCCTTCCGTCGCGGCCTCGTCCTCCTTCCGTGCGGTCGCTCGACCATCCGCTACATTCCTCCCCTGGTCATTCAACGTGCGGAGATCGACGAGGGCGTTGAGATCCTCGATCAAGCGATCGCCGCAGCGCGGCGTAACGGATGAAAGTCGGTTGGCTTACCTCTTCCGGCGAGCTCTCGGTCACCGAAGAACCGGCCCCCGTCGCCGGCCCCGGAGAGGTTCTCGTCCAGCTTGCCGCGTGTGGCATCTGCGGAACGGACCTCGAGAAGGTGCGGGGCCGGTATCGGACGGCGCACGGCATCCTAGGGCATGAGGCAGTCGGCAGGATCGCGAGCCTCGGGAGCGACGTGAGCGGGTTCGCCGAAGGCGACCGGGTCTTCGCTCACCACCACGTGCCGTGTTACAATTGCCCCGTCTGCGCACGGGGGGCCTACACCTTTTGCCCCGAGTATGGGAAAACGAACCTTGACCCCGGGGGATTTGCCGATTACTTCCGTGTCCCGCGGGTTAACGTAGAGCGCCGGGCCCTGCTGTCGCTCGACCCCGCGGTGAGCTGGGACGCGGGTACGTTGCTAGAGCCCGCTGCGTGTGCCTTCACGGCGTTACGTCGGGTGGGCTTTCGCACCGGGGATTCGATCTTCCTTCTCGGGCTCGGGCCGGTAGGCCTTTTGTATGCTCGCCTCGCTCGGGCGCTCGGAGCCGGATGGATCGGTGGAACGGAACTCGCCGAGCTGCGACGTACCGCGGCCGAGCTGGGAGGCGTGGCTACGTACGATCCGCGCGACGAGGCGGCGGTCCTCGAGGCCGTCCGGTCCGCGACGCACGGCGCGGGCGTCGACCTTGCCGTGGTCGCGACGGGCGCACCCGCGGCGATCCATCTCGGCGAGAAAATAGCGCGGCGCGGCGGAACCCTCAACCTCTTTGGCCTTCCCGAGCCGGGAAGTCAGCTCGCGACCGACCTCCAGCAACTGTACCTTTACGGCGTGGAGGTCGTTCCCACGTACGCCACGACGGAGCCCGACATTGCCGAAGTGCATCGCCTCATGGCCGACGGTAAACTACCGCTCGGGGACCTCGTGACCGACCACTTCGCGCTCGACCAACTGAGCATGGCGTTCGCCAAGGCATCGCGCCCCACCGAGGCGGTCAAGGTCGTGGTCACGGGCGACGCCTTCAGGTAGGGCCCGCCGCGGTCGCCAACACCTGGCCCGTCACCACCGCACCGGGCGCGACGTCAACGTCGGGACCGATCAACGAATCGACGACGCGCGCCCCCGCCCCGATCCGTGCCCCGGCCATCACGACGGCATTCTCGAGATAGGCCTCCGGGCCTACACGAACTCCATCGTCTACGGTTACGTAGCGGCCGAACCGTGCCCCCGCCACCTCGGCCCCGGCGCCCATCGCGACCGGTCCTGAGCCGAAAGCGACCGGAGGGACGTCGCGGGAAGTGGCTCGGCCCGCATCGAACAACAGCTGTTGCGCGTGGAGGAGACGTTGGGGCGTCCCCGCGTCCTCCCAGAAGCCTCGCGAACGGAAACCGAACACGCCTCGGGACAGGAGACCCGGGAGGATCTCGGTCTCGAAGCTCACCGGGCGACCCCGGGGGATCTGGTCGAGTACTCCACGGTTCCACACCCCGATGCCCGCATTGATCCAGCGAGAGGGGGTCTCCTCGGGTTTGGGCTTTTCGAGGAACCGCCGGATCCTATCTTGCGCATCGAGCTCGGCGACGCCGTAGGGGCTCGGGTCCTTGACCTCCGTGAGGACCATGGTGCCGATCCCGCCGCGCTGCCGGTGACTACGGACGACCGCCTCGACATCGATGCCGGAGATAACGTCCGAGTTGAGAAGGAGGAATGGGTCGCTCACCTCCCCTCCCGCGTTTCGCATCCCACCACCGGTCCCCAGAGGGTCCGTCTCGGGTACCGTGCGGACCCGAATTCGCGGGGGAACTCGCCGGACGTACGCCTCGATCGCATCGGCCTTGTAGCCGGTCGCCAACACCGCATTATCAACCTCGGAGGGAAGGAGGTCGAGCACATGGTAGAGCATCGGCTTCCCGGCGATCGGAATGAGCTGTTTCGGCACCTGATAGGTCACGGGGCGCAACCGGGTACCGAAGCCACCGATCAGGACGAGCGCCTGCATGTTGTCTCTGCCCCGCGGGGTGAGCCGAAACCCAACATAAGCCCCTACCTGCTCAGAGGCCGGGGGGGTTGTGTCCGTGCTGGCGTTCGAGCGCGTACTCTTTCTCGACAAGGGCCTTGAGGAGGGCCGCGGGACGCCCCCAGAGCGTCACGCTTCGCAGCGAGCCGGCGGCCCGGCCGACGCCGACGGACACGAGGGAGGCCCTCTCACGGTACAGGAAGGGTTCGAGCGGCTTCCCCCGCTGACGAGCGATAATGTTCCGGCCCACGACGGTCGCCTCGGCGATCGCCGCCTGCGCGGTACCCGGGACGAGCAACTTGGTTTGAGGGTCCTCGTACTCGATCACGTCCCCCACCCCGAACACGCCGGGATGACCCGGGAGCTCAAGGTGTTCCGTCACGCGAAGCCGTCCTCCCCGTCCGTGCGGTACCGGGAGGCTCGCGACGATGGGAGGCGCCCTAAGTCCGGCACACCAAATGCAGATATCGAACGGGACCTCAACGCCGTTCTCGAGCAACACGCGGTCGGTCTTCACTTCCTTCGCGTTATGCCCCTCGTCGAGCGTGACGTGGGCCTTCTCGAGGAGCTGACGGGCATGGAGAACGAGGCCGGCAGGGAGGCCCGCGAGAAAGGGAAGCGAACCCACAATGAGGGTCACCTGGGGCCCGGGGACCGGGCGACCGATCACGCGCGACCATCGAGTCGTGGCGATCTCGGCGGCTACTTCCGTCCCGGTGGAACCCCCTCCGACGACCACGAGGCGTACCGGCGGTCCCTCTCCGCCGGCGGACCGCTCGGAGAGTAAACGCCGAAGATCCTCTGCGAGCCGGAGAGCGCCCGTCAGCCGATACACCTGATGGGTGTTCGTCTCGGCTCCCGGAACCCCGAAGTACGCTGCTACGCTGCCCAAACAGATCGCCAGTGAACTATAGTTGAGCCATTCTCCGCCCAGGCGGACGCGGCGTGCCTCGAGGTCGATGGTGTCCACTTCGCCTTCGCGGAACTCAATATCCGACCCCTCGATCACTCGTTCGAGCGGGACGGTCCAGGACCTCGCGGCCGGTCGACGGGCCATTTTCCCGATCTCGTAGAGCTCCGTCCGCAGGACATGCACCGGGTGGCGGTCCGCCAGAACGATGGGGATCTGCTTTCGGCCACGGCGATCGACCTCGTACGCCACCGACGCCCCGGCGTAGCCGGCGCCCAGCACGACAAGCGGTCGACTGGGGGGAACGTCCCCGCCCATGGCGGACCGAGGCCGGAGGGCGGATGAAGCTTCCCGGCGGGCGGTCGCTTATTCCTCGCGCCAGCTGAAGGCGCGGACGGCCAGGACGAACAGCACGACGGCGATGACCAGAACGATGAGGGCATCCGTGAGCGCGCGCGTCGTGTTGCCGAACAGCATCGTTGAGTTCAACCCGTCGATGACGTAGTAGAGGGGTAGAACGTGGGCAACGTCCTGAAGACCGGGTGAGAAATCCGCGACCGGGAAGAACGTTCCCGACAAGAACATCATCGGAAAGGTGATGATGTTCCCCACGACCGCCGCGCTCTCGGGCGTCTTCGAAACCGAGCCGGCCAGCATGCCCAACGCGACGAACAGGAAGGGTCCCAGCACCAGGAACGGGATCGAAGCCCACGTGAACGTGACGTGCGCGCCGAAGACCGCCTGGCCGATGGTGATCATCATGAACGCAGCGATCACGGTGAGAACGATGTACCAAAACAGCGCCGCGGTAAGCCATTCGGCCCGTGTGAGCGGTGTCAGCGATAGTTGACGGAACAACTTCTCCTTCTTGTACGTCGAGCTCACATTGACGAGAGAGAACATCGGGCTCGTAAGGATCGAGAAGCCGATCAATCCGGGGATGAGATAATCGATGTAGGTGAAGATCTGGCTGCCCACGGTCACCGTCGAGGTACGGAGGATGTCCGACCCGTTCGCCGCTTGTAGGTTGAACCCGTTGACGACCCCCTGGACCGCCCCGATCGATGCGGCCGAAGCGGCCCCGGCGGCCGGGTCCCAGTAGACGGTCACGGACGTCGGCGTCTTGCTGAGATAGTCCGCACCAAAGCCGGCCGGGATCACGAGACCGTCCGTATCCGAATTGGCTTTGAGCCAGTTCGAAAGGTTGCCTGCACTCGCGGGCACGAATTGGAGCGACACGGCCCCCGTCCCGTTGAGCGCGGCCTCGAACTGCTGGCTGACCGGACTGTTGGTGTCGAGGTTCTGGGTGTAGAGGTCGACCTTCTGGCTCCCACTGTTCTGGAACACCGCTCCGAAGATCAGGATGAGGATGACAGGAAAAACGAGCGCAAAGAAGAGACCGATGGGGTTTCGCAGGTACCCTCGCGCATACGTGCGGAAGTAAAGACCGATACGCCGGGGGTTCATGCCAGCACACTCTTGGGTCCGGCAGGAGGGGGTGCGATCGCGCCTTCGTCCATCCGACCCACGAGTCGAATGAAGACGTCCTCCAACGTGTCCTGCTGCGTCGAGAAACTTTGCCAGGGGATCCCAGCGGCTTCCGCCGCCGTGAGGATCTGGAGCGCATCGCCCTGATCCCGGAGCTCCACCTCCATCCCTCCGGACGTGACCTCGACCGGACGACGGAGCCGCCGTCGCAGTTCGTCCGCCAGGCTGGGAGGTCCGACGATCCGTAGGCGTTCGGGCCGGCCATAGCGGGCGATGATGTCTCCCGGCGCTCCCGCCGCGATGATCTTGCCCCGGTTGATGATGGCGATGCGGTCAGCGAGGAGTTGCGCTTCCTCAAGATAGTGGGTCGTGAGGAACACCGTTCGGCCTTCCCCTTTGAGACTGCGAATGACGTCCCAAATCGACCGGCGAGCACGCGGGTCCAAGCCCGTCGTGGGTTCATCGAGGAAACACACGTCGGGGTTGTTGACGAGAGCGAGCGCGAGGCCCAGTTTTTGACGCTGTCCCCCGGACAAGGTGTCAAAGTACGCTCGCGCCTTGTCCTCGAGCTCGACCTGCCGGAGCAACTGCATCACGTCGGGCGTCGTGCCGAACAATCCTCCCCACAGGGCGATGGCCTCGCGGGGCGTTATTTTGGGGAAGAATGCGAAGTCCTGCGGAATGATGCCGATCCTCCGGTGGAGCGCATCTGCCTCCGCCCACGGGTCCATGCCGAGCACCCGTACCTCGCCCGAGGTCCGCTGGCGAAGGCCCTCCAAGATCTCGGTGGTCGTGGTCTTCCCTGCTCCGTTGGGGCCTAGGAAGGCGAAGACCTCTCCCTGTCCGATCGAGAAGTCGACCCCGGCAACGGCTTGGACATCCCCGTAGGTCTTTGTCAGGTGGGAAACGACGACCGCGTCGGGCACCGACGTCCGATTTGCGGAGGCTATTTGACGATTCGTAGCTCGATAGGACGGCGGGAGGGCGACGGCGGGCCCAAATGTCGTCGTGACGACGTCAGCGGCCCGGTGCTACGGTGGTCGCCGCGCGCGGGTCGAGGGCGTTTTGAATCCCATCTCCGAGCAGGCTGAATCCGAGTACGGTCACGAAGATCGCCACTCCGGGAGCGAGAACGGTCCACGGCAGCGAGAGGAAGAAGGACTGGTACTCACTGACGAGGAATCCCCACTCGGCCACCCCCGTGAGCGTGACCGGTATGATGAAGAGCAACGTGGAGAAGGTGATGATCACGCTCCCGATGTCGAGCGTGTAGTACTCGATCACCGGTTCCACGAGATTTCGTACGACGTGACGGAACAGGATCCGACGCTCGGAGACGCCGGCGGCGCGCGCAGCCGCGACGAACAGCTGGGGTTTCACGGCCAGCACCTCGGCCCGCACCAGACGGACATAGTAGGGCCACCAGGTGATCGCGAGAGCGAGGAAAATCGTCGTCAGAGTCGGTCCCAGCGTCGTCGCGATCGCGAGCGTGAGAACGATCGTGGGCATGGCGAGGAAGACGTCCGTCAGCCGGAGAATACCGGCCGAGAGGAGCCCTCCCAGGGTACGCGGGTTGTCCCAGTACCCCGCCACGAGGCCAAGTCCACCGCCAACGAGCAGACCGAACCCTGCAATGCCGACGCCGAGTCCGATATCGAGCGGCATCGCGCTCATCACGAGCGAGAAGATGTCGCGACCCGTCCGGTCCGTGCCGAGCCAGTGGGCGGCGGACGGTCCCTGGGACGTCGCCGAGCTCAGGGCGAAGGGATTGTACGGAAGCACCGAGATCGTGTGTCCGAGGATCAGCTGAGAAAAGAACGGAACCGCCTCGATGACGATCGAAGCGCTCACGGCGAGGACGACGATGATGAAACCCAGGAGCGTGAGCGGGTCGTGGCCGATGATCTGAACGAAACGGTGGAGCTGGGTCGCTCGCACGCGCAGTCGACGTCGTAGCACCGATGTGGGAGGCATCGGGGTGCCGTCGTGCTTCGGAAGTCCCGGCAACGCGGTGGGGGATTCGGTCGCCACTTACCGCCACTCCACCTTGGGGTCGAGTACGCCGTACATGATGTCGGCGATCAAGTTGGCGATGACCACCGAGATCCCAAAGAAAATGACCACGCCGACGCCGCCCGCGAAGTTGTGATTGATGATGGCGTCGTAGGCATACTCGCCGATGCCCCCCCACCGAAAGACCTCCTCCACGACGATGGTCCCGGCCAGGAGGCCGCTCACGGTGAACCCGAGAACGCTCATCGTCGAGATGAGCGAATTTCGTAACGCATGAACGTAGAGGACGCGGTCCTCCCCCATCCCTTTCATCCGCGCACTTTTGATGTAGTCCATCGGCAGAACGCGCAGCATGGAGCTTCGGGTCATGCGCGTAATGATGCCGAGGTTGAGAAAGGCAAGCGCCGTAGCCGGAAGTATCAGATGGGCGATCGCGTCGCCCGTAGCCGGAAGGTTCCCCGCCAGGAGCGCGTCCAGGACCGACATATGCGTCGGCTGCGAAAACGTGGGAGGGGCCGAGAACTGGCCACCGGTGGGCAGTCCTAAGCCGGGGCCTACCCAAATGACCAAAACGAGGGCGGCAAAATACGTTGGCGTGGCCCATCCGCTGAGATAAAACAAGCGCACGAGATGATCGGGCCACCGCCCCGAGTTAGCGGCGCCGACGACCCCCAGAGGGATCCCGATCCCGACCATGATAACCAGGGCCGCGAGAACCAGTTCCAGCGTGGCCGGAAAGGCGGCCGCGATCTGCGGAAGGACGGGAAGTCCACTCAACGGATCGTTTCCCCAGTTGCCCGACAGTAGGGAGACGATGTAGCGCTCGAACTGTGTGGTGAGCGGCTGGTTGAGGCCGAAGTACGCGATACAGGCGCGGATGACATTCGGGTGGGCATGGGGCTCCCATCCGGCGCACGGGTCGGAAACCGAGACGTGCGTCAGGAAGAACATCAACAGGACGACGCCCAACAGTACAGGAATCAGTTGGACGAGTCGGACGCCGATGAAGACAACGAGGTCGGAAAGGTTACGACCCACCGGACCGCGGTCCCCCCCGCCATGCCGGCGGGAGTCGTCCCCGCACAGTCACGGTGCCTCGACCCGTTCAAGCGATAAGAACGTTCCGACGGCACGTCCAACCCAACGATACGAAGAGCCACCCATCAGGGCGATGGAAGGGAGGTCATCTTGGAGCAAAGCGACGCGCCGAACCGATGAACATCCTCAGGAAGTCGGCGTTGGGCTGCGTTGTTGACGATCGTCGCGAGGGCACCCTGACCCGTCATCTCGAGCGTCATGGTGACCTCCGTCGTTGCGCTCGTTCGTGGTCGAAAGGAAAGAATCCCGTGGATGCGCGCTTCGGCTCCCGTCGCCTCGAACTCGACCCCGCTCGCATCCGCCCGCAGGAGCTCGCCGCGGTAGACCGAGTGGCGTACGAGGAACCCTAACTTCACTCGGACGGTCCACTGGGCGACGCGTTCATCGACGTGCTCTACCTTGGTCACCTCAGGAACGAGCGAAGCGATGAAATCGATATCGCGAAGTCGTTCCAGCAGTTGCTGGGGAGTCGCGTCGCAACTGAACGTTTCGCTCGCCGAAGGCATGGGATCTCCGAGACGGAAGTCGAGTCGCGAGGGGGTATCTGAGCTTGTCGCGGGTTGCCATCCGGCTCACGTGGCCTGCTTGAGCTCGTCCAGGATCACGTGGGCCGCGTTGTGCCCAGGAGCTCCGATCACCCCCCCTCCCGGGTGGGTTGATGACCCGCAGAGAAAGAGCCCGGGGATCGGCGTTCGGTACTGGGCCCATCCGACCAAGGGGCGGAACGAGAAGATCTGGTCCGGGGTGATATCGCCCTGGTCGATGTTCCCTCCCGGCATTCCCAGGCGCTGGTAGATGTCCTGTGGCGTGATCACTTCCGCGTGAAGGACCTTGGCCCGAACGTCGGGCGCGTAGTCTTCCAGCGTTCCCAGCACGGTTTCGGCCACGTCAGGCTTTGCGTCTTCCCACGCCCCTGTCCGGAGGGCGGTGGGCGCGTACTGAACGAAGCAAGTCATCGTGTGCTGGCCTGGGGGGGCAACACTCGGGTCGGCCACGGTCTGGAAGTACGCGTCGATGTACGGTCGCCGAGAGAATTGGCCGAACTTGGCCTCGTCGAACGCGCGATCGAGATAATCCATGGAAGGAGAAATGTCGACGGCGCCAGCCAGCCTTTCGGGTCCGCCCGCACGAAACGTCGGGAGACCACTCAGCGCCGTGTTGAACTTGAGGCAGGCGCCTTGAGCCTTGATTCGCCGCACCCGCTGAGCGAAGTCGGGGTCCACGGCCTCTGGAGGAAGCAGCTCGAGGAAGGTTCGTTTCGGGTCCACCGACGACGCAACGGCCCTAGCTTCGTGGAGCTCGCCCTCCATCGTTTCCACGCCGGTCGCCCGACCTCCCTGGACGACAATTCGCCGAACGCCGACCCCGGTCCGAATCACGGCTCCATGGTGCGTGGCCGAGCGTGCCATGGCTTCGGTCAACCGGCCCATCCCTCCCCGCGTGTGCCCCCAGACCTTCCGATGGCCCTCCAAGGCTCCGATGCTGTGGTGTCCCAAGATGTAGGCCGTGCCCGGGGTTCCGGGTCCCACGAAGGCTCCGATGATGGCCGAAGAGGCGAGGGCCCCCTTCACTTCCTCCGACTCGAACCAGTCATCGAGAAAATCCCGCGCGCTCCGAAGGAACAGGTCGCGTAGCAGCGTTTCCACGCGATCTCCACCGAAGCGGTCGATGAATGTTCCGAGGGCGGGAGGGGCCGCCATAAGCATGGGCTCGAGAATGTCGAGCACCTCGTCCCAGTACGCGACGTACTTGGCATAGGCTCGAGCATCTCGGTGCGAAAAGAGCCCGATCTCCTTGGCCGTTCGTTCATCGTCCAGCCAAAACGTGAGCGAACGGCCATCCGGGAACGGAACGAACTGCTGGGGGTCCGACAGAATGGGCTCGTATCCATAGCGGGCGAGTTCAAGGTCCCTGGTGATCTGGGGCCGGAGCAGCCCGCTCGCGTAGGCGAAGGTATTAATCCGGAAGCCGGGCCATGTCTCTTCCGTGATGCAGGCGCCGCCGACGATGGCTTGCTTTTCGAGAACGAGTACGCTGGCCCCTGCCTTGGCGAGATAACCCGCCGTCACGAGACCGTTATGACCCCCTCCGATCACGATGGTGTCGAAGACGGCCATGGGCCGGCGTACGGACCTCGGGATATAGGCCCTTGGCCGTCGGTGCCTCGGTCGACCGTAGGGTTACATGCAGAGTGACTCCGGTCACTTCACCCATACGGTTAAGCTCGTTTTGGACTCCTACGGAACGTCGTAAAATGACCGCTCCGATTTCCCGAGTCCACAATGAAAAACCGCCTCGGGACGGCTGGTGGACCCAACCCGCCGTCATCGAGGCCGTCCACCGTCCGCTCAACTCCGCCTCGTCGCTTCCCGGGCCCTTCTTCTCGGAGCCCAGCGTGTGGGACCGAGAGTTCGAACGCATCTTCGTGCCGAGCTGGCATTTGATCGGACGCGAGGACGAGCTTCCCAAGCCGGGAGACTTTCTCACGACCGACGTCGCCGGCTCAGGTGTGATGATCGTGAGAAACGGTGAAGGCCGGCTCCGGGCGTTCCACAACGTATGCCGGCATCGGGGCACTCGAATTCTTGACGCCGATGCGGGCTCGGGACTTCGACGATTCCTTTGTCCCTACCATGCGTGGACGTACGATCTCGACGGGCGACTGAAGGGAACGCCTCACATGGCGGACGCGGCCCACTTCGACCGCGACGAGTACGGTCTACACCCCGTTCGGCTCGAAACGTGGCGCGGCTTCATGTTCGTTACGCTCGATGAATCCCTCGGTTCCGTGCGCGAGCAACTCGCACCGCTCGAGCGTCGCGCCGCGCCCTATCCCCTCGAGCGCCTGCGGCGAGCCCACCGCGTGGTGTATGACGTGGAGGCGAATTGGAAGCTCGTGGTGCAGAACGCCAACGAGTGTTATCATTGCCCGGGAGTCCATCCCCAACTCGTCAAACTGACACCGTACCGATCCGGTGAGGAGGACCTACGGCGCGGACCGGTCTTCGGGGGTTGGATGGATTTTGTTCGGGGGGTCTCGACGCTGTCATCGACGGAGGGTACGCCGCGCGCTTCGTTTCCGGAACTTTCCAAGGACGACCGAGGACGAGTCTACTACTATGTGCTCTATCCGAACAATTTCCTTAGTTTACTCCCGGACTACGTCACGCTCGACCGCTTCCTTCCGATGGGCCCGGGTCGCACCCGCGTCATCTTCGACCTCTACGTCGATCGGGACGAACAGGATCCGGGCACCGACGCGATGGACTTTTGGGATACCACGAACCGGCAAGACTGGCACATTTGTGAGTTGGCCCATCGAGGCTCCCGAAGTGTCGCGTACCGTCAGGGACGGTACAGCAGCGAGGAGGAGGTCGTCCACATGGTGGACAGTTTCTACCTCACTCGCATGGGCCTGGTCGGCGCCGACCGAGGTTCGTCCCGACGAAGGGGACACCCGTCAGTCGCTTCGAAGTCGAAACGGCGCGCGCGTCGGACCTAGTCGACGGACATCAGGTCCCGGACGACCTGATCGAAGTCGTGAACGAGCGCCTCTTGCTCGCTATACCGGCCCCCATGCCACATCCGGGAGCGGGTCCCCGCTTGCGCGAGCTCGCAGACATGCCAGTCTTGCCGGTTAATCTCGTCCCAGATGCCGACGGCATCGCTGGCATCGAACCCAGGCTGGGAGATCGTTTCCGGATGGAAAAGGAAGTCATTCTCCACGCGGGAATGCGAGGGCGAGATCGGCCAGGTCCGATGGATCATGAGATAATCCGGGTCCAAGCTGAAGAATAGATTGGGGAAAAGCACCCAATACTTCACCTGCTTGCGATCCTCCGCCGTCATGCCCGGAAGAGGAGGGCGCTTCGAGTACCCGGACCGGGTCATGGCGGTGTAGTCCCCCGCGAAGGTCATGGTACCTCCGGCGTGCTTACGGTGTACTCCGTCGCGAAGGAAGAAATCCACGTTCTCGCCGGAAAGATAGTGCGTGATCCGATTGAGCTCGGGGTGGACGGGCGCGCAATGGTAGCACTCCGAGTAATTCTCGACCAGGATCTTCCAGTTGGCCTCGACCTCATAGACCGTTCGCGACGCCCGACGCAATTGTTCGATCGGAAATCGGCTCACCTCATCGAAGAACGCCCCGTATTCGTCCCGGAGCGCCGGAGCGTCGGGGTCCAGGTTGGCCCACAGAAAGCCTCCCCAGGCATCCATGCGGACCGGAACTAGGCCGTACTCCTCGCGACGGAATCCTTCCAGCTCACGCGTATGGGGTGCGCCGTTCAGCCGCCCGTCCGAACCGTAGGTCCACGAATGGTAAGGGCAAACGATGGTACGAAGTCCGGAACCTTCCGACGCGGTGACCAGTCGGGTCCCTCGGTGGCGGCAGACATTGTAGAACCCACGAACCTTCCCATCGGTCCCCCGTAGGAAGAGAAGGCTTTCGTTGCCGATGGGCCGGACGAGGTAATCCCCCGGGACGGGTAGGTCCTCGTCGCGACCGACGCACAGCCAGTTCCGGTAGAACAACTTCTCCATCTCGGCGCCAAAAACGTTGGGGTCCCAGTAGATCGAGCCCTCAGGTGTGCTGGCAGAAAGGTGGGCGGCCGGCTCGGGCGCGACCGGCGGATGGCGGTCAGGTGCTGGAAACGCCGGCATCGAGGAAAGTTGAGCTACTCATCCATAAAGCCCCTTCGAGAATCGCGTCGTCCGTGGGAGGTGAGGAAGGAGGATTGCTGACCTTCCCCGCCCCTCGAATAAATAGTATTCGGGGAGGGTTTATCCTCCACACCGCAATCCGTTGACCGTCTCAGCCTTGTGACTGAGGGTTACCTTGGATCCACGGCGTCTACGCGTCATCGCGATCGTTGTCGCCGTCGTGGTAGTCGTCGCCGGCGTTGCGACGTATGTAGCCCTCCGGAACAAGGCCAGCGCGTCGAATTGCAATCTCCAATCCAAGAATCCGCTCATTATCGAGCAGGCCGAGACCATCGACAGCTTTGATCCCGATGCGGCGGCCACCACCCCCGAGTGGGGAGCGGTCCAGCAGGTCTATCAGCCGCTCATCATGTACAATCAGTCGAGCTATACCAATTTCACCGGGTTACTGGCCAACAACTGGAGCTCGTCCGCCGACGGATTCCACTGGAATTTTACATTGAGGTCAGGGATCCACTTTTCGAACGGGGACCCTATCAATGCGTACGTGATGTGGTATAGTTTTAACCGGGTTTTGGCCCTGGACGGGATCGACCAGTACCTCCTGGCCGAGAATTTCTGGTATCCCAACGTCAATTATTACTCCAACACGACGCAGGTGAACTCGTCCCTCGCGAACCTCACCGCCGACCTGAACGCCTTCACCCTACAAACGATCACCAACCCCGGCTCGGCCCAGCTCGCGATCATGCAGTTCAACAATCAATCGTTCCAGGTGATCAATGAATCCACCATCCAGCTCAATCTCGGGAACGGATATCTCGGCGCCGTCCCCTACACCTACTTGCTTGCCGCGATGGCCTCCCCCGCCGGAGTCGCCGTGGATCCGGTCGTGATCAACTCCCATGGCGGGGTCAACGGGCCTACGAATTCGTGGATGGCCTCGAACGCGCTCGGATCGGGACCGTACCTGCTCCAATCCTACAATCCAAGTACGGGCTACACGCTCGTCCCCGACCCCCATTACTGGGGCACGACTGTGGCCGCCCAGGAACCGTGGAACAACGCGATCCAACCGGCCCAGCTCTCCATTGAGATCAACTTCGAGGAGTCCCCCGACGTCAGCGTGCAAGACCTGACCACCCGAGCCGTCGCGAGCGCCTCCTTCGCGTACCTCGGTCCAAGCACCATCCACCAGCTCCAAGCTACGCCATGTCTGGTCGTCAACGCGAACAGCCCCGTGTTCGCGGGCGCCAGCGGTTCCTGGTGGGTCTACATGAACCAAACCCAGGCTCCGTTCAACAACATCTCCGTCCGCGAAGCCGTGGCTCACGCGATTAACTATACCCAAGTGTTCGACGATGCATTCGGTGGGTACGCGACCCAATGGGTGGGGCCCGTCGCGCCGGGTCACCCGTACTACAATCCCGCCAACCTCGCCCCGTACTCGTACAATCTGACGCTCGCGCGGCAGGAGATGGCGAACTCACCGTGGCCCTCGGGCTATCCCACCACGATGAATTTCATGTACCTCGACATCGGGACCGATTGGGAGGACGTGGCGATGGTTCTCCAAAGCAATTTGGCCGCGATTGGTATCAAGATCAATCCCCAAGGTGTGGACTTGGACACGTTCTACCAAGAGCAGACGATCGATCCCACGACCGGTCAATGCACGGCCCAAGAGGTGAGCGATGGTTCCGGTCCCTTCCCGATAGGACTCGAGTTCTATTCGTCGGACTACATCAGCCCGGACGACTGGACGCAGCAGGACGCCCTAAGTTACGGGACCGCGAACCAGTGCACATCCGGATACGCCAACGCCACGATGGACAACTTGGTCCTCGAAGCCGCCGGCGAGCATAACGCCACCAACCTTACTCAGGAGTACACCGAGATCACGCAGCTGATGTACCAGAATTATACTGACGCATGGTTGGCCGTTCCGACCTTCTTCACGGTGTACAGCAGCACCCTGGGGGGACTGTACCCGACGCCCATGGGCTCTACGGAGCTCGCGACGATGCTCTGGAACACGATCTACGTCAAGTCTTGACCACGGCCGGCCCTGAACCCTTATGGGACCCCTCGGCTAGCGCGGGTCCGAGGGTCGACAGCATTCCTTCCTCCCGTGTCCTTCTGGTCGGCTGCGGCGCCATCGGGACGGTGATCGCGCGCCAACTAGCACAGAGCCCTTGCATTGGTCAGCTCGTCCTCACGGACATCGACCCCCACCGCGCCCAGATCGTGGCGGCGTCAACGGACCGTCGGACGGTCCACGCACAACCACTCGACGGGGGAGATCCCCAGGCCGTCGCGAACGCGCTCGAGAACGTCGAGGTCGTTGTGAATTGTTCCGTCCCGCGACTCAACGCTCCGATCCAGCGCGCTGCCCTGGCGGCGGGTGCCCACTACCTCGACCTGGCGGCGGACAGCGTCGACCCCTACCACGATTCGGCCGCCTGGATCGAGGCCGGCCGTACGGCGCTGATCGGCATGGGAGAAGATCCCGGCCTCAGCAATCTCATGGCGCGCCATGCGGCCGACGGGCTCGAGCGCGTGGAGTCGGTCCGGGTCAGGGATGGCGACACCGCGTCGAGTGTCGACCACCCCTTCCTGGCGCTTTTCAGCCCGGAGACGTTCATCGAGGAGACTCTACATGCCTCTCGCATCTTTGAGGACGGTGTCTACCGTGATGTCCCCCCGTTTGGCGAGCGCGAGGTGTACACGTTCCCGTCACCCCTAGGTGATCTGCCCGTCTACTCCGTGGACCACGAAGAGGTCGACTCCCTCCCCCGTTTTCTGGGAAAGGGCGTCGCGTACGTCGATTTCAAGCTCGCGCTGGACGACCCGACGGTCCGGGCCCTCCAGCTCTTCCAATCCCTCAAGATCGTCGGGCCCGACGCGGCGGCCAACCCCGAACTTCGCCGGGCGATCCTGGCCGCCATTCCTCGTCCCGCCGACCTGACGGGGCGCGTCGAGGGCTATGCGGCGTTGATGGTCGAGGTCGTCGGAGAAGCGAAGGGTCGACGCAAGGAGCACACTCTCTTCACGCTCATGCGGCATCGCGACGCGTCCGCGCAGCACGGGGCGACGGCGACGGCCTACCTGACGGGGACGCCGGCCGCGATCGCCGTGGAGCTTCTCGCGTCAGGGTCCCTATCCACGCGTGGGATCCTCGCCCCGGAAATGCTCGATCCGGCGCTCTTCTTCCCGAAATTACGTGAGCGTGGGATCGTGATCCAGGAGCGAGTCACATGGCAGGGCACCGTCAACTGATGCCGCCCGCCTTCGAGGAACGTGCTCGCGCGTCCGCCTAGGAACGGGACGTCGGGCTAAGATCCTTGAGGATCATCTGGGCCGCATTGTAACCGGGCGCGCCGGTGACGCCTCCTCCCGGGTGGGCGGCGGACCCGCACAGGTAGAGGCCGGGAAGCGGGGTCCGGTAGCGCGCCCACCCCAGCACCGGTCGATACGAAAAAATCTGGTCCGGCGTGATGTCGCCTTGGAAGATGTTCCCGCCTGTCATCCCGAGCGTTCGTTCGATATCCTCAGGAGAGATGACCTGCCAGTTGCGGACGACGTTTCGAATGTTCGGAGCGTAAGCCTCCAACGTGGCGAGACAACGCTCGCCAGCCTCGGGTTTGAACTCCTCCCAGGTCGTCCCGTTGAGCTCACGAGGGGCATACTGGACGAAACAGGTCATCACGTGCTTTCCCGGAGGGGCTAACGACGGGTCGGACGCGCTCTGGAACTCGACGTCCATGAACGGATGATCGCTGAACGAGCCGTACTTCCCCTGGTCGAAGGCATGTTCCAAATAATCCATCGATGGGGCGATCTCGATGGCACCCAGGTGATGCGGGCCCGGACTTCCCGGAGCGCACGTGAATTCGGGGAGCGCGTCCAGCGCGGCGTTGAACTTGAGGGCGGCTCCCCGACACCGGATCCTCTGGACCTCACGAATGAAGTCCATGGGGAGCGTGTCGGGCGGGGTCAGCTCGAGGAACGTATGCTTGGCATCCACGGAGGAAGCGACGATCTTCGCGTCGATGAGCTCTCCGTCGAAGGTCTCGACCCCCGTGACCTGACCGTCCCGAACGCGGAACCGCCGGACTCCGGCCCGCGTCCGGATCTCCGCGCCGAAGTGTTGAGCCGCCATCGCCATCGACTGAGTGATCTGGCCCATGCCGCCTCGCGAGAACCCCCAGACCTTCCGTTGCCCATCGAGGATGCCGATGTTGTGATGAGCCAGCACGTACGCGGTGCCCGGGGTTCGGGGCCCCACCATCTCTCCGATGACGGCATTCGTGGCCATGGCGATCTTGACCTCGTCGCTCTCGAACCATTCATCGAGGAAATCCTGGGCGCTCATCAGGAACAGTTGCCGGACGAGTTGCTCGGCCTCGGGGCCCTCGAACATCGAAATGAGGTCGGAGAGGGGAACCGGAGGCGCGAGGAGCATGGGCTCGACCAGGTCGAGCAATCCCTCCCAATACTGGTCGTACTTCGGGTAGGCCCGCGCGTCCTTCACCGAGAACTTGCTGATCTCCTTGACCGCTTTCGCTTCGTCGTTCCAGAGGCACAGCGAACGTCCGTCGGGAAACGGAACGAAGGCTTGAGGGTCGTAAAGGATCGTCGAGTACCCGAACCGGCGTAGCTCCAGATCCTCAACGATCTGGGGTCGTAGCAATCCCGCTACGTAGCTGAAGGTATTCACATGGAACCCCGGCCAGGTTTCCTCCGTGATGACGGCCCCGCCTATGACGGGTCGACGCTCGAGGACCAGCACCTTCATGCCCGCTTTCGCGAGGTACCCCGCTGTCACGAGGCCATTGTGCCCTGCTCCCACTACGACGACGTCGTACGAGGTCATAGGACCGTGGGGAGGACAGCCCATTGCGCCTTAAGCCTCACCGAAGGGAACCCATCCCGGGGGGAGACCACCCTGACGCGGAGCCACGAACTCTCGAGAGCCGGGCGAGCTCGAAATTTCGAGGGCTCATCGTAAAGCAGCGACGGGCATCCGGGATCATGGGTCGAGTCGCATGAAGCTCGTGACGTTCGACGAGCTGTCCGCTTCGATGGACCTCGACCGAGTGATGATCGCGCTATCGGCGTTCAACAGCGCTCTCCTTCGCCGGCACGTGGAGCTGTGGCGACAGCGAACGACGACCTTCGCGGATTACGTCGGTGTGTTCGCCGTGGACGGGGGACGCGTCGTCGGCCAGATCATCGTCCTGCGCATCCCGTACACCTTCCCTCACGGTAGCGAGACGATCACCGGGATAGCCTCCGTCGCAACACGACCGGATTATGCTCGAAGCGGGATCGCGGGAAAGATCTTGGCCGACATCCATCGCCGAGAGGTCGAGGCGGGGATCGAACACGCCGCGCTGTGGACGAATCGGTCATGGGGCGCACATCGCCTCTACGAACGCTTCGGCTATCGGGACATTTACCTCTCTCCGTGGGCGGTCCGCATGCCAAACCCGCCGGCCCAACCCCGTCCGATCACCGGAGTGAGAGCGGCGCAGTCCTCCGATATCGACTCCATCGAACAGTTGCACGGACAGTACGCTCGCGGTCGCCTTGGATTTCAGCCTCGTCTCCAAAACTCCCTACGCTTGTCGGTGGAAACGGAGGAGATTTCCCTCACCAACAACCTGCTGGTGGCACACCTCGGAAGACGGCTCGCCGGATACGCGTTCGTCGACGTCAACCCCTGGCGTGTGGTGTGCGGAGAACTGGTGGGTAGTTCGCGCGCCGCGCGGCTCTCGCTCGTGCGAGCGGTGGAGCGACGCGCCGCCTCCCGCCCGGTGGCGTTCCGTCATACCGTTGCCAAGGGGAATGAACCCCTGTTGCGAGCTCGAGGGTATACCGTTCTCGACACGACATGGTACGCCCTGATGGGGGCTCGGCTCCGGGGCGGCGTGTCCGCGTCTCGCACGATCGATGAATTTGGCACCCGCGACCGTCGGTTCCTTTGCATGAGCGGCGACCAGTTCTAGGCCGCACCGCCACGTCGACCCCCGGCCCGGGACGGGAAGGCCGCAATGGGTCGAGTCCGACCCCGGCCCGACCGACGGTGGCCCTTTTGGGGCGGCATGACATGGGTCTCGAGCGGCTATGGCGCTTGTCCGCCCGGTGTTCCTTCGGACAATGTGGCGCTCCGTCCAACGGGGCGGCAGCGGAAAGGCGCCGGTCATCGCGGGCCACAAGTTGCTCTACCGGTGCAACCTGGAGTGTTCGATGTGCCCATTCTGGCGGCGTGAGGACGAGAATCTCCTCAACGTGGAGGAAGAGGTCCGCATGATGGACTCGCTCGTCCGTGCGGGCGTTTCCTTTCTGGGGTTCGAGGGAGGTGAACCGCTCCTTCGAAAGGACCTCCCCGACATCCTGGCCGAATCCCATCGCCGATTCCACACCTCGGTTGTCACGAACGGTTGGCTGCTTCGCAATCGGATCTCCGACCTCGCCCCCTACCTCGACCTGCTCTTCGTATCGCTCGATGGGATTGGTGACCTCCACGACCGTCTTCGGGGTATCCCTCGGTCCTTCGAGAAGGCGGTCGAGGGCATTCGAGCCGCACGGGGTCGCGTTCCGGTAGCGATCAGTTCGACGATAACGAGTGAGAACATGGACGATGCGGAGAAGATCGTCGCACTCGCCCAAAAGCTGGGGGTGCGAGTCACGTTCCAAGTGGCCTACAACTATTCGACGGCCGGGCGTTTGGCTCCCGGCGGAGAGCGGTTGAAGCAGACGCTCGAACGCTTGCTCGCCCTCAAGGACCAGGGCGCTCCCATCATCGAATCCCGTGAATATTTCACAAGCGTAATCAATTCCTGGTTCCGAGGGGTGCCCTGGCGGTGCAAGCCCTGGCTCACCATGAACGTCGACCCGCAAGGGCGGATCGTTCTGCCCTGCTACACGCTCCGAGAGTACGGAGGGGACCAGTATGTCTGGGACGTGGACGTTCGAAAGCTCTGGAACACCTTCAACTGGGCACCGTACGAGGGATGTAACAAGTGCGCCCTGGCGTGCTACCTCGAACCTTCGTTGTTCCGTTGGACGAATCCCACGATGATCCGGGAGCGCATCATCGACCCGATCGTGGCCTATCTGGATTCGTCCCTTACCTCAGAACCGTCGGCGGCGTAGGGTCCCGCGGAGAACGTGACCGCCGTTCCCCGCTCGACTCGGCCCGAGGGATCGCCGAGGGCACTGGCACTCCCCTACGAGGACAGTGCGTAGGCTTGGGCCGTGGCCCGAAGGTCCCTTGGGATGGGAAGTGGAGCCGAGGGAGGGAATCGAACCCCCAGGAAACGGATCTGCAGTCCGTCGCATTAACCATTCTGCCACCTCGGCGCGGGAGGTCGGGAGGCCGGCCCGGGTTAAAGCTCTCGGGAAGGCGAGAGCCGACTCGGCGATACGCCGATTGTCCGCGCGTGGGAGCTCACTCGTGACCCGGCATAGTAGGGAGTGGGCGGGGTGCCTCGACCTTCTTCTCCGCGTAGCTCGAATAGACCCCGGCGCTTCGCCCGATGAGGAAGCCGGTCGTGAGGCCCCAGACTACGTCAACCGCGATGAGGAGTGAGATCGTGAGCGAGCTCAGTCCGTTAAACTGGCCCGAAAGAGGGGGAGCGAATGGATTTACCCCCACTACGACCACCTCAATGCCGATCCGTACGAGGAAGAGGATGAGATACGTGATGGGCAGGAACGGCGGCAGGCGGTAGTACCACGCACCGTCGGGGGGCCGCTGTTCCAGCACGACGCGTTGCTTCACGTAACGGAACGCTACCACCGCGCCGACGGCCAGCATGGCCACGTCGGCGATGAGCCCATCAAGCGCCACCATCCCGTACGAGGTGCCGCTG
>JBAUTP010000196.1:0-2566 GCA_049582265.1 Thermoplasmata archaeon | reverse complement strand
GCCTTACCCCCGCACGTGGAGTTCGACCTCCCGACCAAAAGGGGCTACACCGTCTTTGCCCAAGCCATCGAAGGCGCGGGCCATTTCGACCCGGTTGGAGTCCCGTCGATCAACGAAGGCGAGCCGCCGGCGCTCTACACCCCCTCGATCGACCCGATGAGCCAATCCTCCGCCGGCGCCGGCGAAACGGTCCTATTCACCGATGGGGACCGCGTTCGTATACGCGCAGGAGAGGAGGGGCTGCGGTTCCTCTTCGTTACGGGGCGCCCCCTGAGGGAGCCCGTCGCATGGTACGGCCCGATCGTGATGAACACCCGCGAGGAGATTCTTCAAGCCGCGCGCGAGCTCGAGCGGGGAACGTTCATCAAGACGCCGAAGGTAGTGAACGAGGTCTGACCCAACCCCGGCGGCATCGGGTTCGCCTCGGGAGCCTCGGGCCGAGCCAGCTACCGGGGACCGCCCCGGGGAGCCGAGGCGAGAAGCACACGGGTCTTGGTTTCCGATCGCAGGGCCACGTCCGTGACGTCTTCCAACAACGCTCCCGCTGCCGCTTCGATGCGCTGATTGTCGACGAACAAGGAGCCGTCGATCACGTAGACGACCGCTCGCCGCTCTTGCCCGATCGGACAGGTGCACCGGCCGGGTTTTCGGAACTCTACTTCGAGAACCTGGAGCCCGGACGACGACGCTACGGGTGCCTCGGGACCGACCAGGTGTCGTTCCACGGGCTCGGGGGAAATGGCCTGGGCAGCGGGGACGGCCGGTGGTTCAGCGGCCACTTGGACCAGGTGAGCCGGACCGCGCTTCGACTGGCACCGGACGACCATCGAGACCCATCGTGCGGGTTCGCCACCCCTCCGAGTCAGATTGTGCCTCGCTTCGGTTCGCGCCGTCAAGAGCGCGACGGTCCCTTCTCCGAGGATGGACCGACGACCGGCGTCATCCTCGTACTCGACCCTGCCTTCCAGAATGTAATTGAAGACCTCCTCCTCCTGATGAGAGTGGGCCTCGGGCTCGAACCCACCCCCCGTCGTCTGGGTCTCGGCGAAACGAACGAACGGCACCCACGGGCCCTGGTTCGGTGTCGGAAACAGGACACGACCCTGGACGTCTTCGAGGACCATCTGGCTCGCCACGACGTCCAGCTGACGGGGAGGGCCTTCAACACGTGCCATACGATCCAACCACGTTGTCGTACGTGCGCTCAGCCCTAGGCTCTCTCAGTGATATGGGTTCGCCTTGTTTCGGTGCGCCCGGGTGAGGGGCAGATGGGGCGACCTACGGCAGGATGCCGGTTGCTCCGCGACGACGGAAGTGCGCGCCCAGGTCCCGGTTACCCATGAGATCACCGCCGACGACGTCCCATCGTGGACGAAGCCTACACGAAGACCATGACCTGGCCATTTTCGACGGCAACGGGGTACGGGCGGAGAGGCTCGCAACGAATCTGTGCCATGATCTCGCCCATCTTGGCCATCGCGTCGAGAAACTCCTGAGGCAGTTGGGCCGACCCCCCGTGCTGCAGTTGGGGCTGTCCTCGGACACTGCCGGTCTCGGCGTCAAACACCGCCGCGTGAAGGGCGCACTTGATGACCCCACTCTTAAAGGCCCCTATGCTAAGAGGTGCCGACATATGGCCACATCGATCCTCGAACGCTCGGACCCCGGAAGCTCCATGGACCAAGAGCACCTTGGCTCCCGAGATCTCAATCCCCTTCATGGATCCCTGCGGCAGCTCCTTGACTTCGATCGCACTGTACCACCCCGTCATCGTGCACTTCCTGTCCGATGGGGAACGTGGGGAGAGCGGATATCGACTGCCTTTCGGGAGCATTACCTGCTAACGCCAGCGCCAGCGGTCCAGGAACCTTACCGAGCCCCGCGGGGAGGAACGGGAGGTGGAGAGGATGGCCCTCGAGAAGATCGAAGCTCGAGTTCTGAGTGTGCTACGTGATCGGGGACTGCTGTTGTTCACGGACTCGCATGCAACGTCCGTCGTGTCATTGGTGACGGGAGCACCGGCTCCGGGAAACTGGTTCACCTATCCTGCCGCATCCACCATCTACGCGATAGGACAGAGGCTCGAAGACTCCAAGGAACTCATTTCCGTGCCGCTCCTCCGGGGGAAGGGGACGCTGGTCCATCGCCGGCTCTGGCCGGAACTGTTCGCGATGGCTGCGAGCGGCGAAGCGTGGCAGGAGGGCGGACTGAGCTTGCCCCAGAAGGCTCTCCTTCGTCTCGTCCGGGCGAGGAGGCGAGTGAACGTTCAGCAGGAGCTTAGGGACCTCCCCTTGGCCCGCGGGGGAACGGCCGGCGACCTCGCCCGGAGCCTTGAGCGCCGATTGCTAGTGTATGGAAGGAGTGTTCATTCGCCCTCAGGTCGACACGAGAAGGTCCTCGAAACATGGTCCGCGCTGCAGAAGGACCGGAAGATCCATGTCCCGTCGGTCGCCCTGGCCCTGGCTCGCGCCACGTTAGACGAGGCATCCGCCCCCTACCAGAACCGGAGCCGGACGCTTCGGCTCTTGCCTTGGCAGGTACGAAGCCAGGCCACGTGATTCTTCGA
>JBAUTP010000195.1:0-3851 GCA_049582265.1 Thermoplasmata archaeon | reverse complement strand
CGAGCGGCCCCCTCCCATCGACGACCCCGGCCGCGAGGATACGGGGTCCGAGCCCTCGACCTTGGGCGATGGCATCCCGCACCGACGTGATGAACTCTAGCTCGTTCCCGCAGTCCCTCACTGTCGTGACTCCCGCAGCGAGGTATATGGGTCCCCATTCAACCTGTTGGAAGTGGGCGTGCATGTCCCAAAGCCCCGGAAGGACGCACTTTCCCTCCACCGCGACGCGTTGCGCGGTGTCCGGGATGCGGACTTCCGACCGTGGGCCCACGGCAAGCAGCCGGCCCCCGCGAACGAGCACCACGGAGTCAGGAACCGTCGGACCGTCCGTCCCGTCGATGAGCGTTCCTCCGACGATGGCCCAGAGATCCGCCTGCGTCCCTGAGATTCGCTCCGCGAGTTCAGCCAGCGAAGCCATTCCGTCGGCGCCGGCCCGAGTGATGAAATCACTCAGCCCCTCCTCGAATCCTTCTCGGATAGCCTCGAAGTGATCAAACTCCGCATCGAGGGTGACCACCGCCACGAGATTGAGATCCGAATCGAACCAGAGGTGCTCCCGTCCCCAAATGAGTCCCTCAATGGAGTAGTGGTCGAGCTCAACGCTCCTCCTGTGGATGGTGATCGAGTCCTTCCCTCGCGGGGAGATTCGCACGCTTCCACCGGGGAAGGTCGGGAGAATAGTCGGGCGACGGTGGGCTTCCCAATAGCGCACCAGGAGCATCTGAAGCGTGATGGGAGCGTACCCGGCGATCGTGAAGAATTGGAACGGGCGTGGGCGTTCGGTGGAGCGGTCACGGATCCGGACTCGAACACGCTCCGCCTCGACCTGTGCCGAGACTTGGAGTTCCGCTTGTCGGCAGTTCTTACCCTCGGCCTCGAAAAAGCTAGGGGTTAGATCCAGAGCCCCGCGGAACGTCGCGGTAAGGGCAACCTCTTCTCCCCGGTCGTTGAATCGAAACTTGACCTTGGCTGAGACCATTCCCTCCTGAGGAACGATCTCGTAGGTTTCTTCTCCGATGGGTTGCTGGAATTTGTGCAGGATGAACCTGCCTCGGTCGTCGAGGGTGCCTGGCTCCCGATGAGCAACCGTCCCAGCTTCGGCACGGTTATCCTCCATTCGTTCGCCCTCCCCCTTATGGCCCACGCGCACGGGCGGTGCCGCGCTCTGTCCCACGTCCTTGACCTACTGTCACGAATCCTGACTACGGCCTTCGGGGATAGGGAGGAGGCTCCTCGTTCGATGGATTTTCTGGGTTTACGTCCGCGAGCGGCGCCGCGGGCACGAAGGTCGCCTCGGTTCGTTGGTCCGGAGGATGGGCTGGGCGAAACTGCGTAACGAGTGTAAGGCCGATTACAATCAATGCGAAGCCTACCAATTCCCACCATTCGAACGGCTCGGCGAACAGGAGCGTACCAATCGTGATCGCAGCCAGCGGATTAACGTAGGCCACGACGTTCGCACGACCGGGTCCGACGTTATGATGGAGATAGAAGTAGAGAGCGTAGCCCACCACGGACGGCATGATGACGAGGTACGCGAGCGATGCGAGGACTCCGCCCGACAATGGGAGGGAGGACCGGGGTTCGAGAACCGGGATCAGAATAGCGAGAAGGAGCGTGGCCACCCCGAACTGCACTGACACTCCCCAAAGCGTCTCCCCCTCCGGACGTCGGGCGCGGAGCATCACGGAGCCGATCGCGAAGCTCGCGGAGGCGCCGAGCACTTCGACGGGCCCCCAGATGCTGCTTGCGAGAGTGATCCCCGGGGGCGGAGCGACGAGGATAGTAACTCCGAGTAACCCGACGACCAGCCCCGCGTACCCGAGCCGATGGAACCTTTCCCCCGGCAGAATCGGAAGGGCAAACAAGGCGGTCAGAAGCGGAGTGACCCCGATCACGATCGAGGCGAGACTACCTGACGTGGTCTCTTCCCCGATGTACAATAGGAGGCCGTAGACACCCACGATGGGAAGCCCCAAGACCGCCGAGAGGGCGAGTGACCGCGCGTCGGGTCGGGGGATGCGGGTGGAGGCCGCGATCCCGGCCATCGCCAACGCGGCGACGAGGTAGCGAGCCGCGGCGAATCCGAGCGGGCTCGCGCCCTCGACAATACCGTAGCGGATCACCGGGTAAGCCGATCCCCAAATGAGTCCCAGGGCTACCAGAAGGAGCAGACCTCTCTGAGGACTGAGGGATCTGTCTCTCGATGAGTTCGCGGCAGACATCGTTCCAATCTTCAGTCCGGCCCTTTGCTGTTGCCGAGCACGGACGCCCCCAAGCACGAACTCGACTTCAACATGAAGGGAGGCGGCTCATGTCTTGAATCCGGTAGTTGCGTTCTATAGATTCTGTGACTGTTCGCCAGCTCGCATCGTACGGCCATGAGCATCATGGCGCGGGGAGGGCTGAATGGGCACCTTCCTCGGCGCGCAGCTCGGCCGATGGCACGACGGAAGGCATGCATTCGAGCCCTGCTCTTTGACGTAAGAAGCTCCAAATAACAGGCCTAGCTACCGCTCGTGGGGCAGTCCGAATAAGAATGAGCGTAGGGCCAACTGTGCCACCGAGCCCATACGCTCCTCCGGCAGGCGCCTATGCTGCTTCTATGGCGGCCCCGCGGTTTGCGACAAAGCGTCTCGCCGCCTCGATCCTCGTGCTCGTAAGCGGAATCTTGGCGGGCGTGTCCGCGTTCACCCCTTGGTGGATTGCTTCCCTCTCAGGGTCCACTACGGGTTCCACCGACTTCTACCCCGGAGCTTCGTTTTCGATCGTCAATTCCAAGGGTGTTGTCACCTGGTTCACGTATGCCAGTCGACCGGACGTTTCATCGCTCAGCGGAATCTACGAGGGGGTTCTAGCGATGACGCTCGTGGTGCTCATCCTAGCCCTGGTCGTGGCGGCTATTGGTGTTCTCGCCGCGACTTGGCACATCCGAAATCCGGCCCGTCATCGTCTGATCATGCTGCTCATCGTCGTCCTGTTCGTGATTTCTCTCATTGCCATCATTCTGGTCCCGGTCGCGCAACCCTCGTCCACCACGGGGTGTGCGGGATCCGGCCAAACGGTGTGTAACTCGTTTTGGGGATCTGCCAGTGGCGGTGGCCTGTCCACCATGTGGGGCGCTAGCGCGGGGTGGTACCTTGCGATCGCGAGCGCCGTCGTACTTGTCGCAGCTCTGTTCGTGTGGAGATCGAGCTCCTCGGAGCCGTGGCCCGTCGGGCCGGCGTCCGTCCATGCGGCACCTACCATGGTCACATGCGCCCGATGCGGCCAGCCCCGCCCGTGGGGGCAGACACCCTGTCCTACCTGTGGTGGCCCCTAACCTAACTGATCTCCCTTCGTGGCTAAGGGTCCGCTTTCCCGGAAGGGTCCTTTCCCATTGGGTAGGAAGGCCTCATGGACCGTGGGCCGCTTCGGAGGATGGGTCGGCTCGAGGGGTGCGTTCCGCGAGGTGAGATCGAATGGCACAAACCAAGAGGAAATGGTCCCGACACGTACACATCAAGGAAGGGGCGCTGATGGGTTGGTGCGAAAAATGTCCCGCTGACCGTCGACGAAAGGCGCTCCGCTCCGTCGTCCGAAAGGAGGGCTATGCCAAAGCCGTTCGCCGTCTTAATTTTCTCCGGAACGTGGCGAATCGGCGCAACAACCGGGGACTTCACACGGTGGCGTCGCGTGATGTTGCTTGGTTGGAAAAGACGATGGGACGGGGTAAGGCTTCCACGTAACGAAGCGCGAAGGTGCCTACGAAGTCTGTGGGGTCTGTGTGTCTTCCACTTACTTTCACCTATCGTGATCTAAGCGCGAGAATTCATAGGTTCCTCCGCGTGGCGGGTTGACGTGCCTTCCAC
>JBAUTP010000194.1:0-5095 GCA_049582265.1 Thermoplasmata archaeon | reverse complement strand
ACGAGGGTCCCTCCGGACTCGGGTCCATGGTTCTCGAAAAGGAGAACCGAGCGCATCCCGGGTTGCGCCGCGACGGCGCTCATGCGTTTCCGAAACATTCGAACGATGCCTTTGACCTGGTCCACGGGGAGGAACGGAAAGGCCGGTTCGTGATGGGGACTTTCAATGATCACTTCATGCACCCCACTCCCTGGCTCGGAGAGAAAGAGCGCGTCGGAGGGTAGGGGGTCCGGCAATCCAGGCGTCGGAGCCAACGTTGGGAAACGATTCGGGATGGTACGAACTGTCCAACCCGGGCCGTTGGGCGCCGTGTCGGGGCTCCGGTCGGCAGCGACCTCGGGAGGCGTACGACTTTCGTTGCCCTCACAAAAGGGGCACTCCGTCGATGCTCGTGACGGTGGCCGACCGGAATACTCGTCGGGCCGCGCAGAGCGACCCTCCGCGATGATCACCCACCGCTCCGTGAGCGCGTCCCGTCGTAGCTCAGACACGCGGCACCTCGCGCATGCCCTGAATTGTTCCTTGACTTCGCCGAACCTTCCAGCTTTCAGGGAGGGATTGGTCCTTGCTGCCGCGGCCGAGCGCGCGAACACGCCCGCGGCGGAAATCCGCTTCACTGACCGACGAATTAACGGGTGGGTTCTTCGCCATGGTGCCGAGAATAGTCCGCTAGGCTATGCACCTTGGGGGAGAAACGTTGGTGGACTCTCCTCGGTCGATCACCTAAGGCTGGGTACGGCATCGCTTTCATTCCCTTCGGTCTCGATGGCGCGATGCCTTCGGACACGCGCTGCAAGAAGTGTCCCCACGAGCTCTCTCACCACATTGAGATGCCTAGCGCGGTGTGGCGCTACTGTCGGGAATGCCACCAGTTTTGCGAGATCGACCCGTTGGACTTCCGTCAGTTCCTGAAATAGACCCACAGCGGCTCTGGGTCACAGGGGCCGGCCCCTCCGGCGGAGATGAACCTAGCCGACGTAACGATCGAAGAATTTCGCAGCGTGGGTCAGGGCGACGATCTGGTTCTCTCGCCGGACGAGACCGTGGCCCTCATCCCCGAACCGAAGAAACTCCACAGGGACGTTCCGCGCTTCGAGTGCCTTCACGATCTGCTCTGCTTCCGAAACCGGGACGCGCGGGTCATTTTCGCCGTGGACGACAAGAAGGGGGGCTTGGATCCGATCCACCTGATGGATAGGAGAGATCGACTCGAGGAACTCCCGGTCGTGCTCCAAACTTCCGTACTCAGCTTCTCGCACCTTTCTTCGCCAAGGCGCCGTTCGCTCGAGGAACGTCACAAAGTTGGCAATCCCCACGATGTCGACGGCCGCGTGGAACAGCTCGGGATAGGTGGTGAGGGTCGAGAGCACCATGAAACCCCCGTAACTGCCCCCAATGATCCCAAGGTGCGAGGGAGTCGCCGTACCGGGAATCCCACTACGCCGCAACGCATGCACCAGGTCCCGCACGTCTCGAACCGGGTCCATCCGTTGCCGAACGTCGTCGAGGTGCACATACCGGCGGCCGTAGCCTAGGCTTCCCCGAACGTTCGGCTCGACGACCGTATAGCCCTCCGCTACGAGGAACTCAACCATCGGATCAAATCGGGGCCGGGCTTGCGCTTCCGGGCCGCCGTGCACGAGCACCAGCGTCCCACGACTCGCGGCCGAAGGTGAGTGCACCCAGTACGGGATTTCGAGCTCGTCGACGGCAACGAATTGGCGAAGGACGGGTTCGGGGCTACGGGCGGGGAGCGGCACCGGGCTCGATGTGATCGGCCGAGCCGTCGAGGTCAGGGTGTCGACGAGATACAGCTCGTGACCCAATCGTGAAGCGCTAACCCCCACCACGAAGCGATGGCCCCCGGGCAGCCAGGACGCACCGTCCGTGACCCCGTTCGGCAGCGTCGGGAACGGGAGGAGGGTGGAACGTTCGAGATCGTAGACATAGACCCGGCTCCACCCACGGTCGTTGACCGAGACGAACAAACGCGTTCCGGCCGAGTCGGAGCGAACCATCTCCACATCCCCGGGGAACCCTTGGAGGGTCTCAGGGCTCGCGCCCGTTCGGTACCGAACGACCGCCGTGAGCTCACGGTCCGGATTGGCGGCGGCATACACCGCGTCCTTACCGAGCGTCGCATCAAAGATCGTCTCCTCGCCGTCGTGGGGGTTGAGAGGATGGACTCGGCCCCGGTCCCAGAGTAAAAGGTCGCAGTCGAGATTCGTGCGATGACGAAGGACCACCAAGCGCTCGCCGCGGGCATCGGGCACGACCAGAAGGGCGTCCTCTTGAACGATCGGTGACGCAGGCGCTCCGGCATCGACGTTCAGATCGTACACATCGAAGAAACGAACGTCCCTAAGGTTCGCGGTGAAAACATAATGATGGTCATCCCTCCATGCGCCCGGCTGGTGGATCCGAGACGTCTCCGACGTTAGCGAGCGAGCCTCGATTCCGGACCCCGACGAAGACGCTGTCCAGAGAGTGAGGGCCCAGCGTTCATCCCCTCCGACATCCGTCGCCACGATCGCCCGCGGTCCGAACGGAGATGGCTGCACTCGACCGACGCGCTCGCTCGTCGGGTGGAGGACCAGCGGTTGACCCCCGTGGAGGCCCGACGTCCACACTTGAGGTAAACCACTTCTGTCGGAGATGAAGGCGATGAGCGACCCGTCAAACCATGCCGCAGGATCGCGCGAGGTGGGATGGTCGAGCCAGCGTCGAAGGCGTTGCGTCAGGGCGGCCGACGGTGGGTCCTCTCCCATGGAAGTGATCTTGAGCAGGGGCTCGTTTTAGGGCTTTGCTTCGCAGAGTGCCTGGTTCTTCCTCGGTCGTCCCCTTCCTTCGTGCACACTGCCCAGGATCCCAACTTCGGCTCAGGCTTCTCCCAGGTATCCCCCCCTCCCCCAGCCCTTGGGTATCAACTTCCCTTCGAGGGAAAATGGGTGACCCTGCTGTTTCCGAGAAACGGAAGGCGCGATCCCACTGCGTGCCACGGAGGAGGACCGGCGCGCCCGATCTTAGTTCGCCTCGTCCCGCCCCGAGGGAAGAGCGTCGATCACCGCAAACCTATCGTGGACGGGTGGAGGAGTTTGTCAGCGATCGAACGTGTTTCCACCACGCTCGCTGAGGCGTACCTCCCGTGCCGAACCCCCGTCGTCAGGGAAATCCCGGCCCAGACAGCGGCGTAGCTCTTCCAGGATGCCCTCCGTCACTCCGGACGAAGGAGGGCCGGGGGTTCGCGCCGGCTCTCCCCAGTGGCGCGGAGCGGTTAGGCCGGTGAACTGGACATATTCGGCCTGCCATGAGAGTGGAGTTGCTTCCTCGTCCGCTGGCGCCGCGGCATCGGAGGCGAGTCGTAGGCCTGCCTCCGCCAATCGGCAGGAAACGACACTCGGCTGGTATCCGCCTCCTCCGGTGACGACGAGCCTCCCCGCACACAGTTCCCTGGAGAGTTCGAGAAGTGTACTCAGAGCGAGGCGGTACGAGGAAGGGCCGTAATCGAGCTGGGTCAGAGGGTCGCCTCGATGTCCATCCACCCCGTGTTGGAGAAGGATGAGGTCTGGACGAAAGTCCCGGATCAGGGAAGGTACGACCCGACGGAACAATGGGCCGAACGTTTCATCCCCTGACCCCGGTGGTAGCGGGATGTTGACCTTGAGTCCGGCACCATCTCCCCGCCCTGACTCCGGGATGCTGCCCGTCCCGGGGAAGAGGGTCCTCCCATCCTGATGGAAGTCGATGTCGAGGACACGACCATCCCCGTAGTAGCCGTACATGACTCCATCCCCGTGGTGGGCGTCGATGTCGACGTACGCGATCCGGCGGACGGGGCCGGAGCGGGCCAATGTGTGGGCAATGCCGACGGCGATGTCGTTGAAAATGCAGAATCCGCTTGCCCGGTCGGGATGAGCATGATGGAGGCCACCCGCCGGGTGAAAGGCCCTTCCGCCCGTCTCAGCAACGGAATCAAGGCCTGCGATGAGTCCGGCCACGATCCTCGCGGCCGCGTCGTAGCATCCCCGGAATGACGGTGTATCGCCCTGGTCTAGCGGTATTGAATCGGCGCGATCGCTAGCCAGTTCCACTAGCGCAAGATACTCATCGCGATGGAAGTCGAGGAGCTCGCCGCGCGACGCAGGGCGCACCTGGTCGACCCAACGTACGGATTGGTCCTGTCCCGAGGGCAAACGGCCCGAGGCCATGAGCAGGCGCACGGCGAGATAGCGCGGTAATTCGCGGAACGGATGGTCCGGACCAAAGTCATAGTCGCGAAATCGGTCGTCCCAGATGATGGTCAGCGGTTCGCTGGCTCTCGGCATCGAAGGGTCACCTTCGCCCAGCGCTGGGCGCGAGGGGATCGAGGACTCGAGGCGGTCGACTGTTAAATATTGCACCCCGCTCGGCGGCGCAGGTGCGCCCGAATGGCAATCGAAGACGAGCTATCTCCCCAATGCGTTCGCGTTTACAAAGCGATGAAGGAGCTCGGCTTCGCCACCGAGGATAAGATGGGAACGGCGGAGCGCATCACGCACTCCGCGCGGTTGCCGAAGAACATGGTCATGAACGCGTTGCAGGAACTCCAGACGCGTGGCTACGCCCGCCGAAAGGTTCGCGAGAAAGCCGCGGGCTACTTTCTGACCCGATAGCGAGCGAACTAGCCCACATCGGAGGCTTGTCGAGTCGGGCGCATCAAGCGCTCCACAAGACGGCTCGTTGACCGGAGCGTCACCTCGGTGACCGCGCTCACGCGCGCCACTTGAGCGCGGGACCGTCGTTCACCGTGCTGCTCGGCCGCGATATAGATGAGCGCGGCCACAAGACCATGCGGGGAAAGCCCCGAAAGCTCAGGGTCGCGATAGGCCTCGTCCAGCATGGATTCGACCGTCATGCGCACCGGCTGGGAGAGCGCGAGCTCCTCGGCGTATCGAGCCAAGAAGGCTCGCGTCCCGATGGAGGGGATCGTCTGGTCGAGACCTCGTTGGACGACCTTGAAGGCTCGCCCGACCTCAGAACGGCGAGCCCCCACGACCTTCGCGACCTCGCCCAAGGTTCGGGGGAGCGAGTATCTTCGACAGGCAGCGTAAACGGT
>JBAUTP010000193.1:0-12248 GCA_049582265.1 Thermoplasmata archaeon | reverse complement strand
GCCCCCGGACGGGACGAGGCGGCACGGTTTGGCGGCGGGCTCACGAATGCGTTGAGGAGCGCGGCGGGACTCCGTCTCACCTGGACCATGGTCTGGGAAACCGGCGACCCACCCCGCGTCGTGGTTGCCACGAGCGACCCGCGGGGTAGGAATTGGGTCGAAGGCGCGGTGGGCACCGCGTTCGGTCCCGGGCACTGGCGATTCACGCGCGTTCAGTTGGACCCGTGGGCCATCCATCGGCCACGGGTGGGCCAGCCGAGAGTGATCGAGCCTCGCGCAATGATCTCGCCAATTCCGACCTCGTGGGCCGAGCCAGTTCTTCTCCATTTGAAAAGTTTCCCGAAAGGGCTTCGAGCGATCTGGGAACTTCAGCCGGTCGTTCCTGTCCCGGTTCGTTGGTGGTCGAATCTTCTGGACGGCTGGGATCGGCGCCCCGCTCTCCCGGCACGCCAACTCCCTCTGGGATCCCACGGCCCATCGGTCGATATGCAACGAACTTCAGAAGATCCGCTCCTGTGGTCGGTTCGTTTACGAACCGAAGCCGGCTCGCCCCAGCTGGTTCCTGAATTGCCCGCGTTCGAGCACCTGATCTCGGAGTCCTTCCGAAGCATCCGCGGACCGCTTCGCTTTCGAACCGTCTCTCGACCTCGCGGTACGACGGTCGACCCGTGGTTGGCGAGCGAACACGAGGTGGCTGGACTTTGGCCGCGGCCCGGGATCCGTCTCGGGGCCGGTGAAGGCGCCGATTCTGGAGGGGGACCCCATTGGAACCTCGGCGAGAGCACGAGCGGTCGGACGCTACGCCTCGAGTACTCCCCCTCCGAGGGGAGCCATCTGATGGCCGTGGGCGAAACCGGGATGGGGAAGAGTTCCGTTCTCCTGGGCCTCTCACGCGAGGCGGTCAAAACCTCCAATCTGATCCTGATGGACCCGATTGGGGATACCGCCCGGCGGTTTCTACGCGATCTCGATTCGGAGGCGCTCCAGCGAACCGTCTGGATCTCTCCCCAGGATTCACCCGTCAGTCTCAACGCTCTCATCGCCCCGGACGCGGCCTGCCAGCCGGACGCATTCGACCGAACCATTGGGGAACTGATGGGCGCCCTTCGACGGATCCGCGCGACCCACTACGGCGAGGTTCCCTACTGGGGGCCACGGATCGAAGAAACGCTCCACGACGTGCTCGACCTCATCGCGCGATGTCCGGGCGGGACGCTCACGGACGCGACCGCGGTCCTCCGCAACGCCCCTATCGAGTGCGGTCCGGTGCCGGCCGATCAGGTCGCTGCGTGGAAGGCCCTGCACCGAAGGATTCTGGAGCGACCCGAGGACGTGGAAGGCGCGCGCCGCCTTTTGGCTGAGGTGACACGGTCGGCCGTTCTCCGGCGACTGCTGTCGGCGCGGGAACCGGATTGGTCCCTTTCGGATGTTGAAACCCCCGGGCGGATCACGGTCTTCTGCGGGGACGCCCCGTTCGTGGGAGAGGTCACCGCTCGCTACCTGCTCACCTTCTACAGCGCCCTACTCTGGGCTCGGTTGTTGGGCCGGTCGCCCCAGCAGAAGCTGTGCTGGGTGCTCGACGAGATGCAATGGTACGCCCCCGAGTCGCTGGTGGATGCGTTTGAGGTGAGCCGTCGATTGAATGTCCACATCTGGGCGGCCACCCAATCCCTGACTTCCTTGCCGGTCAATCTACGAGAGGCCGTCGACGCGAACGTAGCCGATTGGATCGTCTTTCGTTGCGGCGCCGACGATGCACGTCGGCTCGCCCGCGGCGACCCTCAGTTGATACGCGAGCTCTCAGCTCCGGACGAGCGGGGTTGGGCGGTGTGGCTGCCGAGGAAGTCACACCACGTGGAACGGATGCGGCTCCGCGAGATGCCATCGACCGGCACGGTCCTCCAACGCCCGCTCGCCCCCCCGCATGGCTTACGGCTGCCGGCTCGCGAGGCATCCCCCGTTCGGGATGAAGGGATCTCCCGATCCTACGCGAAGGTCTATCTGCGCGACCTCGGCCTCGCCGATGACCCGGCTTCAGCACGAGCGCGAGCCATGGGGGGCCGTTGGGGTCGTCGAGGGTGGATCGTTGATTCCGGTCGAGACGACCGGGGGGCCTTTTGGTTGGTCCGGCCCGAAGCGGTCTCGGAGTTCACTACTCCCCTTCGGGCTCCGCCCCCGTCGGACCAGAACGCCACTGCGGCGAGTCGCACAGCCGACCCTACCGATGTGCGTGCCTGACGCAACCCTCATATCGGGCTCGCTACCGTCTATCTACCCGTCCATGGCCGAAGCGGTCGACGCTCCACCGAACCGGGACGGTTCCCGGCACGACCGGTGCGTCACGGGTATCGAAGGGTTGGATAACATTCTGGGCGGGGGCATTCCCGACGGGAACATGGTTCTGGTTGCCGGGAGCGTAGGAACCGGTAAAACGACCATGAGCCTCGAATTTCTGGTTCGAGGCGCCGAACAGGGCGATCATTCGCTCTTTTTCTCGGTGACCGAAGCATCGGAAAAACTCATCGCCAACCTCTCGGCCTTTGAGTTCTTCCGGACGGAGTTCACAGCCAACGGATCGCTCACCTTCGTCGATGTCCCGATCATTTACGAGCGGATGGGATTCGACCGGGACGAGATGAGTCCCGAGGAGATCGATCTCTTCGTCGGCGCCATTCGGGATCTCGTCATCGAAACCAAGGCGCATCGAGTCGTCCTCGATTCGCTCACGAGCGTATGCTATCGTATCCGACGCGAGGAACGCATTCGTGACTTCATGCTCAAGCTGAGCCAAACGCTCACGTCCCTCGGTTGTACCACGTTCCTGGTCTCGGAAATTGGACCCCAGCCGGGTCGCTACTCCCTCCACGGCGTGGAAGAAGCCATCGTCGACGGTGTCATTTTGCTCGGTAACGTCCGCCGTCAGGGCGACATCCTTCGTGTCCTACAGGTGGTGAAAATGCGCGGGACGAATCATTCCCGCGCCCAGTACGTCATCGAACTCACCCCGATCGGAATGCTCATGGCGCCCCACTTGAAGGGCGGGATCCAGGAGGGCGGATAGCGCATGCCCCCCGGGGACGGCGACATCGGCGACCGGCTGCACAGCCTTGGGCCCGGGACCGCCGTCGCCCTGCGACTCGACCCCCTTCAGTATCCCGACCATTACTTCGCCGCTCTTTCGGCCTCCCTCCGAGATGCCGGGCTGGAGACGAACACGCACACGATCTATGTGTCCGTGACGAACCCGGCCGCGTTGGTCTGGTCGCTGGCGCAAGCGCTCGATGTCCCCGCGGACCGCATTTCCTTCGTGGATGCGATCTCGCACATCATGATGAACTACCGCGACCCGCTCCCGAACGCGACCTATCTCGAGAGCCCGCGCATGCTGGAAGGCATCATGCTTCGCGTCGAGTACCTGTTGCGCAAACGACCGAGCGCACGACCTGTCGTGGTGGTCGACTCGGTCAACTCGCTAGCGATCCACAACCCGCCCGACCTCCTTTCGGAGTTCTTCCACATCATGGTGAACAATCTGAAGAGTCGTCAGGTGCTCACGATCATCTTTGTCGTTCCTGACGAGAACTCGACCGCGTTAGAGCAGATGTTGGGGCTCGTGGTCGATGAATCGATCGAGGTGGGTCGAGGAGGGGGGTAACGATGGACCGGCAGGAGCGCGTCTTCGGCATCCCTGAGATTGACCGTGACCTCGGGACCGCACTTCCTTCGGGATGGGTCACGCTCCTCGTCACGACGACGGGCTCGGGCTCCCAGCTGTTCGCGAAGCAATTCGCCAATGCGGGGGTCGGCAGTACGCCGGTTTTCTACTACACCACGTACGAGCGCACCGTCGAGGTCGAGCGGATCTTCCGCGACATGGGCTGGGACCCGGGTGCCATCAAGATCCTCAACCTGTCCGAAGAATACTACGACCGGGTCCTCTCCCAGCGTCTCGAAGTGTCACGGGTGCGGGAACGCGGAATTCGTCTCAGCGACCTGAAATTGGACCCGAACCTGACGGTGGACCACCACGCGTTCAATCTGTCCAGCCGAATCCTGGGCGACCTCGCCTCGATCGATGCCCCGTTTCGACTCACGCTCGATTCGCTGGACTTCCTCCTGGAGATCCTGGAACCCCCCGAGGTCATTGACGTCGCGCGCCAGATCTGCTACCGAGCCCAAATGCTCGGAGGTCAGGTGCTCTTACTCATTCACTCGAATACCCACACCCAGCGGACCGTGGGTCTGCTCGAGGACATGGTCGACATGGTCGTCGAACTTCGCACTCAACCCCGCGGTCGTACGATCCACCATGCCCTCTCCGTCCTCAAGCTCCGCAATCATCCGGACCGCCTCCGCGAGGTCCCGCTTTCGCTGGGCGACCACGGATTCACCGCTCTCACCGAGAACGGGTAGACGCGCCGCAACCTACCCACGGGGTCGTCACCGAACCGTTAATACCGCCCGTCCGCTCGTTGCCTACGGGAAGTAGGCATGGACGACGTTGTCATCCGCATCACCGACAAGGTGCAGCTCAAGGACCCCGTGCTCATCGAGGGTCTCCCCGGCGTGGGGAATGTCGGGAAGCTGGCCGCGGACTACCTCAAAGAAAAGGTCGACGCGAAGCCGTTGGCCACGATCTATTCGAAGTTCTTCCCGCCTCAGGTGTACGTGAGCGAAGAGGGCCTGATCCGCCTGGTGTCGAATGAACTCACGTACCGGAAGGGGAAGTCCTCGAGCGAACGCGACCTTCTCATCCTGGGCGGCGACTACCAAGGGATTACCCCCGAGGGCCAGTACGAGCTCACACAGCGCGTCCTCGAGTTGGCACATCAGTACGGCGTCCGGGAGGTCTACACGCTGGCGGGGTTCGCCCAGGGCCGGGTCGTTGATCAGCCTCGCGTGCTCGGAGCGGCTACGTCGCCCTCCCGCGTCGAGGAGATGAAGAAGCACGGTGTTGTCTTCTCGCGAACGGACCCGGGAGGCGGGCTCATCGGAGCGAGCGGCCTGTTCCTAGGGCTGGGCCGCCTCTATGATATCGAGGGCGTCTGCTTGATGGGAGAGACGTCAGGATACTTTGTCGACCCCCGAAGTGCGGAGGCCGTCCTCAAGGTGCTCAGCCACGTGCTCAATCTTACCATCGATTTCACGGACCTCGAGGCGAAGGCGAAGGAGATCGACCGTATCGCCCAGAAGATCCACGAGGCCGAGCAGAAACCGATCGACGCTCCTCAGCAAACACGCGAGGACCTCGGATACATCGGTTGACCGGTTCGTTCCCCGTGGCCGGACCGCTGCCCCCCACGACGAGCGGAGAGGGGTTCGAGGACGACGATCGAGAACGAACGCTCACGAGGTTGCTATGCGCCCGAATCCAGGCCGAGGGTCCCCTCCGTTCGGACGCGTTCATGGAGGTCGTACTCTACCATCCTCAATTCGGCTACTATACTCACGAAGATGCCGCCCCGGTTGGACCCGAGGGCGATTTCTACACGGTTCCCAGGCTGACGCCCGTCTTCGCGCGAACCCTTGCGCGTCGCATCCGTAGGGCGTACGACGAAGCGGGCCAGCCGCCCGATTTCCGTCTCGTGGAGGTCGGCGCGGGCGACGGCTCCTTGGGTGTGGAGCTGGTACGAGCCTTGGCCGAGATCGATACGCGCTCCCGCGAATGGACCTACGTGATCGTGGAGCGGGGCCGGGGTCAGTCCGACCTCGCGGCCCGACGTATGCGGTCGGAGGTACCGCTCGCACTCTCCGCGGTTCACACCCAGGGGAGCCTGGCAGCGGACGGACCCTTTTCCGGCGTCGTGCTCGGGAACGAGCTCCTCGATGCTCTGCCGGCACGGCGACTCGTTCGACACGGTGACGCCTGGTTCGACCTCGTCGTCGAGTGGACGCAGGAGGGGTTCCACTGGGTGCGAGCGGGAACCGAAATGACCCTGACGGATCCTCCGCTTCCGCCCGCCGACGAGGGAGCTATCCTGGAATGGGTGCCGCTGGCCGACGCCTTCCTACGGGAGCTCGCGGACCACTTGCATCACGGAGTGGCCCTCTTCCTCGACTACGGGGCGGAGGAAGAGGAACTCGTGAAGGCGCGCAGCGGAGGCACACTGCAGGCACTTCGCGGGCATCGGTCCGTCTCGGAAACTCTCGCGACGCCGGGCCGCGCCGACTTGAGCACCTTCGTCAATTGGACTCGCTGGCGCGCGGCCGCACGAAGGGCCGGACTAAAGGAACGTAGCTGGATACGCCAAGTGAACGCTCTCGAAGAGTGGGGGGTGGAGGACACCGCTCGGGAGTGGGTCGAGGAGGCCTTCACCGACGAGGAAAGGGTCCGACGGCACCTCGCCATGAAGAACCTCTTCTTTGGATTCGAGAATTTCTGGGTGTGGGAACTCGTCCCGGGGACGTCGACCGGGCTGACCGCGAACGTTACGTGACCGCCCGTCGATCGTCCGGGCCGAGGCGCTCCGCGATCTGGGAGGTCACCAGGATTCGAGCCGTTTCGGGCGTCAGCGAAATCACGTCCTCCTTGCGTAGGTCGATGGTCTCGCCCCCCGCTTCGATCGGGCGGCCATCCCTCAGGATCCGTACAAAGACCGTGGTGGTAGATCGCGTCTCGGACGACGCTTCGTGAGCCCCTTCGGGTGTGGGACGCGAGGCGGAGGGGGCCGGCGACGATGGGGTGGCGGGGGTCGTCACCCCGGGGGCCGTCGCGGCCAGCATCGCAGGCTCGAGGAAGGGTGCCGCGGTGGAGCGGTGCTCCTTGAGAAGGCGAACGAGCCCGTCGAACAGCGTCCTCTCTTCCGTCAGCGCGTTCGGAGTGTCCCGAGATCCCCCGGCGGTCATCGTGAACGCGGCGGAGAGGAGCTTCGCCATACGCGCTTCCACAATGTCGCGGGCGACCTGCCCCGCACGCTGGTAGGTCTGACGGGCCATGTCCCCCTTTCGCCCGGACGGATTTTCGCGCAGCTCGGTCTCGAACGTGCGGCGAAGTTCCGCCAGGTACGTCTGCGTCGCGGGATAGAAATCCGGGGGCAATTTCGCGAGCCCCCGCACGCTGCCCTCGAGGCGACGCCATTCGAGCAGGTGGCTATAGTGATCGACCATGGCGACCGACGCGAGCCTGACCGGGGGTCAGGGCTATGAGGGTTGTGGCCCGTCCGTTCACGTTCCTCCCTGCCCGAGGAACGCCGTTCACCCCATCGCATGACCGAGGGTCACCTTCCACGGGATCCATGGCCGCCGTTCGTCGAGTTGTTTGCCGAGCTACGCCGGGAATCACTCGAATCCGGAACGGTCGTGCTGGTCGAGGGAGAACGGGACCGGTCCGCGCTTCGGCGACTCGGCGTCGAGGGTCGGATCGTTCTCGTCCATCACGGAGCTACCCTCGCCCAACTCGCCCACGAGCTCGAACGGCCGACACGACGGGTTATCGTTTTCACGGATTGGGACAGCAAAGGGGGCCACCTCGCTCGGCGGATCCGGGAGTTTCTCGGTGGCGATCGGGTCGAGCTTGACGAGAACCTGCGCCGACGTTTCGCGAGACTGCTTCGCGGTGAGGTGGTTCATGTCGAAGGACTCGCTCGTTGGGCCCGACGGATGGCGGAGCGTTCGGGGGGATCCTTGGAGCACTACCTCGCCGAGGATCCAGGCTAAGGCGCGAACGCGCGCTTTGGGTCGACCTACGGGATGACCTTGTATTGGGTCCGGCGGGTCGGACGTCGGTTCTGCGTCCGAGACGGTCGCATCCGTTCCGTGCCCTTCCCCGACCAGCGTAACCCGCGCGAGTCACGGCCCGCTCGGGTGAGACCGCGGTAGACGCGACCCTGATGGGCACCTTCGTTGATCCATGCGATGCGTGGGTCCGACAGGATCTGAGGGTGGACAGGGTCGACGAGGACGATCTCGTAGAACTTCTCTTTCCCGTCCTCCCCCACCCAGTACGAGTTGAGGACCTCCAGATTGGGATAGTGCTTCTGCGCGCGCTCCTCCGCGATTTGCTGAATGCTCTTCCCCAGGGTCATCCGCAAGATCCCCTTGTGTTTCGGTCGTCGACCCGCGATGATGGCCCGCTTGCGTTGGCCCCCCCGACGGACGCGAACCCGCACGAGAAGGTAGCCTTCCTTCGCCCGCCAGCCGATGGCACGAGCTCGGTCGAGTCGCGTGGGATGTTCGATCCTCGTGACCGTATGATCGCGCCGCCACGTGAGCAGACGTTCGTGGCGAAGGGCGGCCCCCTCCTCCCCGTACGTCTGACGGAACGACTCGGCCATGTACCGATACATTGACCGCGTCATGGAACGGGCGGGCCGACCTGAGCCTCCATAATAAAGACTACGGAATCGTAGCGAGGACGTCTTCGCGGTCCACCCGAGACGGACCGAGGGATTACGGTGGGTGGACCCAGGGGAGCTGGGTTCCGGGGGGCGGCGCGACTTTCGCGGTTGCATGGCTCTCGGTGGCCACGGTCCTCTCGAGGTAGGTCACCATCTCCCGGACCAGGCGGCCCATCCGGGTCCGTTCGGCCTCCGGGATCTCGTTCGGGGCGACCCAAACCGCTGCCGCTCCGCCGCTCGTGGGGTACAATCGGAACTTGAGGTGGGTTGCGCACCCCGGGACCGAGGGGTTCATCCGGATGAGCCTGGCGGTAAGAACGCTCTCCACCGGCTCCTGGGTCTCGGACCTCTCGACATCGTAGCCGAGCGTAACGAGGTAATCCGACAGGTAGGCTGCAAAGCGCTCCCGCCCGATGCCGCGAGCTCTCAACCAATCACCGTTGCCGTTCACGCCCATGCTTGAGTTGTCGTTCGATACTGCGGACGGCCCCGAGCATCATTCGATACTCCGCCTCCGAAGGAGTCGCTCGCCCGAGCGCCCTTCGAAACAGGAGTTGGAGGCCCTTCCGCTTGTGTCGAGGGTATCCCACCCTCCCCATAAGCTCACCGAGCCGCCTCAGAAGTATCTCTTTCTCCTTCCCGTTGATCTCGATGACCTCCGGAGCGGGGGTCGTCTCGGGGTCGTCCCCCCCGCGTGACCGATGGATCGCGTAGAGGACGATCGCAACGGCATGGGAGAGATTGAGGGTGGGGAACTCCCGTCGGGCGGGTACGTGGACCAGGAGATCGCATCGCGCGAGCTCTTCGCGGGCGAGTCCGTTGTCTTCCGGGCCAAACAGGAGCGCCACGCGACCTTCGAGGGGCCGAAGAAGCTCGCCCAGGCGCTCGGGGCTCACGGAGCGTCGAAGGTAGGCATGTGAGCGGCCAGTGGAGAGATCGGTCGTACCCACTACGAGGTCCGCTGCTTCGAGCGCCTGGTCCACCGATGAGGTCCGTCGAGCGGCCCGGAGGATCCCGAGACCTCCCATGGCCCGTCGGCGGGCCTCAATCCCGAGTCGAGCGCGCGGAGCCACTACCGTGAGCTGTTCGGCCCCAAAGTTCCGAGCGACCCGGGCGACGGCGCCGACATTGCCGTCCTCTTTCGGGCGAACGAGGATGACGTCCAAGCGAGCGGTCAACCGGCGGCGCCCTCCGCGAAGAGGCGCTGGACCATCCATTCGGGTTCGAAGCGACGGAGGTCCGCGTAACTCTGTCCGGTACCTACGAAGAGGATCGGTCGGCCCGTCACGAAGGTCGCGGACAGTGCGGCGCCACCCTTGGCGTCGGCGTCCAACTTCGTGATGATAAGGCCGTCGAGCGCGAGCGACGTCTGGAACAGTTTGGCCTGCTCCGCCACGTCGTTGCCACTCAGGGCGTCGCCCACGAAGAGGGTGAGGTTCGGCTTGACGACGCGCCGGATCTTCTTGGCCTCCTCGATCAGATTGTCGTTCGTGTGCTGACGACCGGCGGTGTCGACGAGGACCACGTCGAGGTTTCGCGCTTTTGCATGCTGAACCGCATCGAACGCGACGGCGGCCGGATCACTCCCCTCTTGCTGCCGAACGACGCGGACTCCCAATCGTTCTCCATGGACGAGGAGCTGTTCGATGGCTCCCGCACGGAATGTATCGCCCGCCGCGATGACCGGCGTGAGCCCCTGGTCGCGGAACCAACCTGCGAGCTTCGCGATCGTTGTCGTTTTGCCGGATCCGTTCACACCGACGAAGAGAATGATGTACGGCTTGGGCTGCTGGGCGCGGATGCCTTCGATTAGATCGAGCCGCGGCCGGTCGAGTATGCCGCGGATGGAGGCTTCCAGGCTGGACTTGATGGTGGCCTCGATATCGGCCCCCCACTTCACCTTCTTTCCCCCCAGGTCCTTGCGGAGATTTCGCCGGAGCTTCTCGACCACAGGGAGGGCCACATCGGACTGGAGGAGCACGATCTCGAGCTCGTCCAGGACGTCGGCCAGTTTTTCGTCCGTGATACGACTGCCAAAGATCCCGTCCGTGAACGCTTCAGGGGAAGGAGGCTCGGTTTTCTCCGTCGGGCGAGTCGACGCTGGGGGGTCCGTCGATGACCCTGCCGACGCGGAGTGTCCGCGCAGCCGAGCCTTAATCGCCGCCCACATCGGTCGTCGCGTCAGTCGCGCCCGGCGGCGCACCCTGGCTCATGGCCTCGAGTCGCCGGGTCAGGAGCTGGATGCGTTCCTCGAGCCCGCGGATCTGACCCTCGAGATCGGTAGTGGCCTGTTCGAGCCGCATCGATCGTTCGGCGAGGAGCTCGCTCACTTTGCCGCGGTCGAGCTCGGCAAAGACGCCGGAGCCGACACCGATGAGGACCGGTGCCTGGGGAGCCGGGGCGGTTCGAACGTACGTATCGCCTCCCAGGGGGACCAGGAGCTCGCGGTCGGCGTCGACCCGGTCAAGTCCCTCGAGCGCCTCCCGGGCCCTCAAGTGGTCCGAACGTGAGGCCGACAGATACTGCAACTGCTGCAGCATGGAATTGAGCTGATTCCGATACGCGTCGAGGCGCATCAGGTCCTCCTGGGCCTGCTCCTCCGGAGTGAGCCGAGGCCGACCGCTCATGAACCGAGCTCCTCCACGTTGGTGAGCCGAATGAGGTGGCGTTTGACATGATGGCACCCTCCGATCTCGGAAAGAGCCCACTCCCGTGCCTGCTCGGCATGGCTCGCCTCGCACGTCTTCGTGAACGGTTGCCAGTAGCCCCGACGGGCGAGGAACGTGCCGGTGACCGAGTAGTGCGGCATAGAATCCGTGAGACGGCCGCGCCACTCGGCCACCATTCTTAACGCTTTGGCGCGGCGTGAGGTACAAGGTCCGGGGCGAGCTGCGCGAGTAGCCCCATGCGGGCCGGAACCTCGAACGGAACCCGGCGGGCGCATCGGTTCAACGTTCGGTGGACGGCCCCGATGGGACGAAGTTCAGAGAGCCAAGCCCGCGGACCGAGCGACTGTTGGGGTGCCCCCCCTTTCTAATCCCGTGGCGGCTCTTCCGCCTCGGGGCCGGACGCTGGAACGATGGTCGGAGATCGTGTCCCCTCACGCCGTCGACCTTCCACGCGAGCGCGCTCGACCCACCATCGGAGTTGTCGTTCTTCCAACGCTTCGCTGGAGGAGGGTGGGACCTTCTCGATCTCCGAAACAGGGAGGGTTGGAGGCTCGGATGCCGGGTCGGTCAGATCGTCGAGCGAACGCACGCCCCCAGGAGTTACGCGAGTAGGCTCTCGATGCTCTGCCAACGGCCCGATACCTCGGGGTCAGTCAAGCCCACGGTAGGGGAGAAGATGACCCGGTCTCCCCACCGATCTCGCGCCGCAGGATAGTCCTCCACCGTCAGCGGCAGAACCACTCCGTCGGCAGAACGAACTCGCACCAGCTCGTCGATCGAGGATTCCCACGAGTCCGTGGGCTCGATCGTTCTGACCTCGAGCTTTGGGTCGAATCCCGTAAGGATCTCCCGGGCGAGGCGGTCGCCTTCACCCGTGGAAACGACGCTGGCGCGACAACCGCGCTTCATCATGAGGTAGGCTCCGAGGGCGCCTCGAGGCCCGTCAACGAGGGCGATCACCGAACCCGCGACTCCCAAGGGTAGCCCGCCGGGCCCGGGCATCCGACCGAGGTAAACGTAGGTCCGAGTTGCCCGCACTTCGACAAACACTTCGAGTTCCGGGTCATCCAGATCGACCGACAAGTGGGGGAAGCGCTCGAGGATGGCTCCGCCTACCGTGCGAGCCAGCTCCTGGCTCGAGAATGGATGCGTACCGGTTCGACGGGCTCGAACGGCGAACGATTTCACGCGCCCCGCGCGGCCCGCTGCCGCGTCGACGGCCAGGGCTGAGATCTGGCCCATG
>JBAUTP010000192.1:0-1784 GCA_049582265.1 Thermoplasmata archaeon | reverse complement strand
CCTGTCGCGACACCGGTCTGACTTGTGTGGTGCAGGTCGACAACTACGCACCCGGTGACCACTTCGACGTTCGGCCAATTCTCGGCTTCAAGTTGACCAGAGCAGGTGAGCGCCTCGACGAGAGCCGGTAGCGGACCGTCGAGCCGGCATGCACGTAGGGTCCGTAGCAGTACTGTGGTATCCGGCAGCTCCCCCATGAGGACAGCGAGTGCCAGCCACAGTTCTTGGGGGCCGGATGATTCGAGTGCCGACGCGAGCGCCGAGGGAAGAGTGAGGTCCTCCGCCGGCGCCGAGCGACCGAGAGCGTGGATAAGCGAGCGGACTCTTCGGGCCAGTCCGGAACGAGCCTCGAACGACGACATCTTCAATATGTCCGCCATTCCGACCGGTTTGCGGTCGACATCATGGCTGGGCTCAGAATGTTCGGGCTCAGGCGGGCGCCGTAAGCGGGCGACGTGGATCACGATCGTCGATCCTCATCGGGTTCCGGGGAGCCGAGACTCGGCACGACGAGGTTGTCCCATGCCTCGGAGGCGTAGTCCTGCCAGGTCCGCACAGGACGAGCGAGGATGTCGCGGCGCAGCTGCGCCACCAGTTCGTCATCGGTGAGAAGTCTGCGCATTGCCACCACTAATTCTTCATCGTCATGGGGGTCGATCAGAATCGCACCGCCGTCTCTGGCGATCTCCTGCGTGCTACCGTAATTAGTGGTAATGACGGGCGTCCCGTGTTCCAGCGATTCGGCCACGGGTAGACCGAAGCCCTCGTGCAGAGATGGAAAAACCGTAAAGCGCGCTCGGCTGTACGCATTGTGAAGCTCAACTCCGGTGGCTTTTTCTACGGTCCGTACTGGCCTAGCCCGTCGCTGGAGGCGAGAGACGGTACTCGGTACCGATTCTCCCCAACCGGCGCCTCCGACCAGGAGCAGTTCGAAGGTCAGCCCCTCTCGCCAGAGCCGCTCCGCCGCATAGAGAACTCCCAATTGGTTCTTCCGCGGCTCGAAGGTACCCACGCATAGGACAAGGGGCAACGGTCTGGTTCGAGGAGCCGGCGCCTGCGATCCGTTACCGGCAGGCATGGCTTTGCCAACAGGCAGTTTCACCTCCGAAACGAGCGGACCGGTGAGACCTTGGACGGACAGAGCGCGGGCGAAGCCGCGGAACTCAGAGGTCGCCGTCGCGCCAATACTCGTCACCCGACGAGCGTGCTTGATGACAGGTAGGTAGTGGGCGAAGCGGTTGGTTTCTCCCTCGGGCATCATGTCGGGGCTGAGAGCAGGGATACAGTCGTAACCGATCGCCACCACGTCGTTGTCCGAGAACCGCGCTAGGGCCGTGAGCCGGTCGCACGCGGCCGGGGAGGGCACCTCCGCCAGGACTACCACACTGTGCCAAGGAACGACGAGAAGGGGTTGCTCAACGTCTCGTTCCTTCGTCGAACGCTCCTGTTCCCGTTGAAATACGCGATCCAATTCCGTAGGCGTAAGGGTTCGCATGGCTCGCGTGGAATCGGTCCATACAACCGGAATGATGTCATGGTCGCGAACCCAGAGAGGGAGAACCTGGCGCACAACCTGCTGAATTCCGGTATGGAGATCATGGCGTGCGGTGTGATCGACGTCAACGATTACGCCATTCGAAACGACTTGGAATGCCATTTCCGCGTCAGTGGCACCCCTCGTTGCCTCAAGGGCGTAGTCGAGGAGCCATAACGTGGCGTCGATGGTCGATGCCAGGCGGAAGTGACGCATACCGATTACAACGTCATCGCTCGTCGGGAAGGAG
>JBAUTP010000191.1:0-9620 GCA_049582265.1 Thermoplasmata archaeon | reverse complement strand
GCGTAGTACCTCCGCTGCCGTGTCGACGCGGAAGTCCTTGGAGGTCGATCGTAACGGCCAAGGGGCGATTGGAGAGTTTCGTCTCTCGGCAGGGGAGTCGGAATGGGTCGTCTGCGAGGCGTTGGCCGACGCGGTGACTCCCCTCTCGGCCTTTCGTGCCCCGCAACGTCTCGCGCAGACCGTCAGATATTGGAAAAGTTGGCTCCATCGCTCCCGATACCGGGGTCGATGGCGTCGCTCGGTGGAGCGCTCCGCACTTTTGCTGAAGCTCCTCTTTTATCGACCGACCGGAGCCATGGTTGCGGCCCCCACCACCTCGCTACCGGAGCGAATCGGAGGGGTACGAAATTGGGACTATCGCTTCGCCTGGGTCCGCGACACCGCGTTGGCGGTCAGCTCCCTCTTCCGGTTGGGCTACGTCGAGGAAGCGACTCAGTTCGTCTACTGGCTCTTCGGGAAGTTCGAAGAAGACGCGAGCGAGATGCAGATCTTCTATACCGTGGACGGCAGCCGGGTTCCCGTGGAGCATAGGATGCCGTGGTTAGCGGGGTACCGAGGCTCTCGACCGGTCCGCGTTGGGAACGCGGCCAACACACAGGTCCAGAACGACAAGTACGGGTCCGCCGTCATCGCGGCCGCGCTGCTGGAGTACCACGGCGGGATCGTCTCGTCCGACCTTTGGCGGCAGGTTCGCCAACTCGTCCAAGAAGCCGCGAAACGCTGGTCGCGTCCGGATAACGGAATCTGGGAAGTTCGAACGCCTGCCCGGCACCATGTCTACTCGAAGGCGATGTGCTGGACCGCGCTGACGTGGGGGACCGAGTTGGGGAAGAGCCGCGGGTTCGATGGGCCGTTCGAGGATTGGGCCGCCGAGGCAAAGGCGATTCGCCAAGATGTCCTGGTCAATGGCCGAACACCGGACGGGGAGTCACTGGCCTGGTACTACGGCGCCGAGGGACCAGACGCATCCCTCTATCGACTTCCCAGCCTGGGTTTCCTCAGGGCGAGTGACCCGGTGATGGTCGCGACGGCCCGTCGGATGGAATCCGACCTGGTCCAAGACCCGTTCGTCTATCGCTACAGGCTCCCGGACGGTCTACCGGCTGGCGAAGCGTTCTTTCTCCCATGTGCGTTCTGGCGCGCCAATTACTACGTCCACCGGGGCGACCTCGAGTTCGCGAAGAGAGCGCTGGAGTCGATCCTCGATCGCACGCGGCCGCTGGGCCTCTTCGCAGAGGAGATTGATGGCAAGGGCGAGCCGCGCGGGAATTTTCCTCAAGCGTTCTCCCATTTGGCCTTCATCAACGCGGCGACGGAGTTGAACGGGGCCCTTGACCGTAGGGCCCGCAGGCGCCGGTCGAGGAACCTTCACGCCCCACCGACGAGCGAGTAGTGTCGGGGCCGCCCCTTCGGTGTCACGGCACGCTGGGAGACCGCGGTGGGGAGCGCCTCGCCCTCCAGGGTCAGCATCATGGGTCGTGGAGGCAAAGGGATCCCGAGCCCCTGTGTCGGGGTATCGACGACGAGGGAAGGAAGGGCCCCTAGCTCAGAGGCCACGACATTGGAAGTGCGAGACTAGCCGTTCCAGCACCCAGGGGGCTTCGTACTCGGGGCCAAAGTCCGCGAGCTCCCGCTGGTGAGCCCGCGCCGACCAGAAGAGGGCGTCCTCGCAATGCGCGCCGATGGCCAGCGCGGAGACCAGCTCGAACTGCGCGCGTCCCTCTCCGACGAGGGCCATGCCCGCTTGTTCGACGACTTCCACGAGATCGTGCGGGTCGCTGAACCCCGCGGGACGAATGACCTCCTCCACGAGCCGGTGGACGCACCACGGCCGTTCGAGGTCGTGATTGAGAGCGTCCTCGACGCATTTCATCAGTTTCGGGGAAGGGGATGGCACCTGGTTCAACATGCGTATAAGTCTGTATTTTGGTGTATATAGGACATGGGGTCCCAGCCCCCGTAGGGACGGGCCGACACCGTTCCGGCTGTGACCCTCTAGGCCGGCGATCGTGGTTGCCGTTGGAAATCCGCGATCGCCTCGCGCGCGATCACGCCCGCGAGTCGGCGAGGTCGTCCCTGTTCGATCACCAGGAGGGCAACCACGGATTCCTGATCCATCGCGCCTAGCGCATCCAGCAGCGACGAGGCCGGTGTGATCTCGGGAAGGTTGGTCCGTACGACGTCGCGGAGGAGCACGTGACCCCGATCCGATGGCGGGACGCCGAGCAGGTCCGACAAGCGGACCTCACCGATCAGTTCCCCCTGCCGGAGGACGGCGAGGACCGGCAAGCGGGTGCGGCTGAGGACGAACTGGGCCTGGGCCACGCTCTCATGGACCTCCACGGTCGGGGCAGTCCGGTCCATGGCTTGACTCACGGGCACGTGACGAAGGAACTCCGCGAAGTACTCCGTCGTGTGCGTCGGGGACGCAAGCCGATTTTGGACCTGGGCTTCGTACAGATGATGCGACCCAGCGACATAGTACGCGATGAAGATCGCGATCATGGCCGGGACCAGGATGGACTCGGAGCCGGTCATTTCGACCACCATCAGAATGACCGCAATGGGAGCCTTCGAGACGCTTCCGAAGACCGCCATCATCCCGATCACCGCGAAGGCGGCAATGTCCGGGCCCTTCACGATCCCGGGTGCCAGGAGATTGAAGGCGCTCGACACGCAGAACCCCACAGTGGCCCCAATCACGATGCCGGGGCCGAAGAGCCCCGCGCTACCTCCACTACCGACGGTGAACGCTGTCGCGAAGATCTTGAGGAAGATGAGCGCGACGATCACCAGCAGGGCAAGGATGGCAAGATGACTTTGGTAGAAGAGCCACTGAACGACCCCGTAGCTGATCCCGATCGACCCAACGGCGAGAAGGTGGTCGTCGTACGGGACCCCGTAGTAGAGCACGGCGAGGACCAGTCCCACCACACCGGCGCCGATCGCGGGCTTGGCCCAAGCCGGGGCACGGAGTTGCCGGAAAAAGCCGCGTGCGCGGTAGAAGCTCCAGACGTAGAGAACCCCCACGAGCCCCGCCAAGCCTCCAAGAAGCGCATACAGCGGCAGCTGCAGAGGCGACCATCCGAGCCCCGCGGGCGCGGCGAACTCGGGGTTGAACCCAACCACGGACCCGAAGATGGAGTAGGAGATGACCGAGGCTACGATCGATGGCATGATCACGTCGGGCTCGAAGTCGGAGAGATAGAGGACCTCGCTCGACAGGAGCGCCGCTCCAAAGGGAGCCTTGAAGATCGCGCCGATTCCCGCGCCGACCCCTGCCATGAGAGCGACGCGCCGCTCGCTCGTCGAAAGCGAAAGGGGGCGCGCAAGCAGGCTCCCGAGCCCCGAACCGATCTGAGCGGTCGGGCCTTCCCGTCCCCCGCTGCCCCCCGTTCCAATCGTGAGGACCGAGGCGACGAACTTGATGACCGGAACTCGGACTCGCACTTGCCCCCGGCCCCGGTGAAAGGTCCGGATCGCCTCGTCGGTCCCGTGACCGGCCGTCTCCGGGGCGAACTGAGTGGTGAGCACGCCCGCTGCCAGGCCCCCCCCCGCCATGAGAACGGGCAGGAAGAAGAATCGAGTCGGGTCGGTGGACCACGTGTACGGGGTAGTGGGGACGACCCCATTCGGGGGAAGATAGATTCCTAGAATCGCCCCTAAGAACCCATTGCCTGCCAGGACAAGCACCTCAAAGAACAGGATCGCCATGAAGCCTGCCGCGACACCGACCACGATTCCGATGAGAGCCCAACGGACAAGCCCCCGGAGCGCATCGGACTGTCTCCAGGAATTCCAGCCGAAGGCGGAGCGGAGCGACGTTGCCGCGATCTCTCGGGGGGGCTCGGACTCGGGAACTCGGTTTCCCTCCACGTCCCGCCCTCCTTCGCTAGCCTCGGTGGCTTATGGAGGCCCCGTGCGTATCGGCGGTGACCTCGAGGGAAGGCCCAGCGACGGCGGGGCCCTGTTTACGGCCGCCGAGTGGGATCTCCCTTCGAAACCCAGTCGAGGTGATTCAGGGTTGCAGAGTCATCCCATGGCCCGTGATGCCCGCGGCGAGCCGTTCGACCCCGATGAAGATCAACCCGATCCCGAGCACGAGGACCAGGGTCAACAGCGCGATCGCGGGGAAGATCAACACGATGAGGCCCGCCACGATCGAAATGACGCCCACGACGATCGCGAGGGCCCGAACCCAGCCCTGCAGTCGGACAGTATGCACTTTCGGAACGACAGCCGCGGACGTCTGCATGCGTCGGGATTTCCATCTCCCATATTAAAAAGGGGACCGCGGACTCGGGTTGTCGCTCGATTGGGTTCCCTACCGGACCCAGCTTGAGTTCCCCGTTTGGATTGCGATGTGACCATCGTTCTGGGCCCGGTTCAGCTCGCCCCAAGGAAATGACCGATGGCGAAGCCCGCGAACCCTGCCGCCAATCCAATCAGCACCATTTGCAGCCCACTTTTCCAGATCGAGCCCGAGGTGGTCCGGGCTTCGTAGAGACCGATCAGGAAGAGCGTGATGGCGCTGAGGATGACCGCGGCAACAAGCGCTGAGTCGATGGGGACGTTGGGCACAAGAAAGGGAAGGAGGGGAATGAACGACCCCACCACGGTCGCTCCACCCACGATCAAAGCGCTGTTCCGAGCCTGGGGCTCCGAAACTGGCGCCAGTTCGAGCTCGAACGCCATCATGAACTCCAACATCGCCTTCGGGTTTCCACTGATCCGTTCGAGAAGCTCGTCGAGCTCGGCGCCCTCGTACCCCCAATTCTGAAGGACCGTCCGGACCTCCTGGCGTTCCACTTCGGGAACGTCACGCATTTCCTGACGCTCCCGGTTCATCTCGCTGACGTAGAGTCGCCGGCGGGCCCGGGTCGAGGTGAACGCTACGGCCCCCATCGAGATCGACTCTGCCCCGAGCGCAGCGAACGTGGCCACCAAAATGAGACGAAGGTCGTGCGTCGCGGCTGTCAGACCAAGAATGATCCCCAGGACATTCACGAGTCCATCCTGGCTCCCCAGGATGAAGTCAGAAAGGAGGGTGGGGTGAGGATGGGATTCATGCTGCTGCGCGGTGTGCATCATACGGTCGAGCCCGACCCTCGCTGGTGGAAACCGACACCGAGGAGGTACTCAAAGACTTGTCCCGCACGTCGGGTCGAGATGCTCCCGAGCCGGCATCTACGGGGGACGCAGGTGAATCTAACTCGTGCCGGCGTGCCGGGTCTTCGAATGGGAGAGTCGAGAACGGAGGGTAACTAGCACCGGAGGGCCCTCCACCTCGTGCTGCCGGCACTCCTCACAAAAGAAGACCCGTTCCCCGGGTCGCGAGGCTAGTTCGGGCGTTGCGACGTGGTAGTGGGCCGGGTGTCGACAATGTCGCCAGCGGCACTGCGCTTCGCCGGTCTTTCGTTCGCCCATGGGAGGGGCCCCTTATCGTGCGAGGGTAGAATAATACGCATAGCCACGTATTAACCTTACGAAATCGCGTCCCGCAACCTCGGTTAGGACCGGCCGTCCGACCCGTGCCTTGGCCAGAGCTCCTGCGCGCCGATCTCGAGCATGATCTCGAAAGGACCGTGGGCGATGCCGCCGCTCCGGACATCCCGCCACCGTTGCTCGTAGGGCAGGTCCTTCGAGTAGCCCCGGCCCCCATGGAACTGGATCGCATGGTCGATCGCCCGCAATGAGGCCTGGGTGGCGAGCCATTTCGCAAGAGCCGCGTCGGACGAGTGTCCGTGGCGCGCGTCGAGCTCAGCCAACGCTCGGGCCGTGAAGAGCCAGGCAGCCTCGAGATGAACCCCGTCCTCGACCAACGGGAAGCGGACCGCTTGCTGCCGAGAAAGGGGTTTACCCAGGACGTTGCGTTCCCGAGCATGTTCCACGGTCTCCTCCCAGGACGCGCGGCCGACACCGAGGTAGATGGCCGCGAGCAGGGCGCGTTCGCGCACGAGCTCGGATTTCACGTACTCGAGCCCGTGGCCCTCTTCCCCGATACGGAAGTCTTCGGAGAGCTCGACATTCTCATACCGGACACTCCCGCGCCGCATCCAACGTTCTCCTAGATCGGGCGAAGAATGGCGGGTGATCCCTTCCAGGTCTTGGGGAACGAGGAAGGCGGTCAGGAGCTCCGACGCCTTGCCTTTTTCGAGGACGCGACCGTACACGATCGCCGCATCCGCATCTGTCGCGAATGCCGCCTCGGACTTGACGCCGTTGAGCGTGTAGTGCCCGTCGATTTTCTCGGCCACTAACGATAACCCCCGTAGGTCGGACCCGGCGCCGGGCTCCGTGATGTGGTTCCCCACGAGCAGTTCGCCTCGAACCAGAGGCCGAAAGAATCGCTCCACGAGCATCGAACTACCGTGCTCTGCGAGGACGCTCGAGAATTCCGGCTGCAAGGCCAACTTGGCAAACGTCGTTCCGGAGCGATACGCCAAATGGAAGAGCGCCGCACCGCATACGGCAAGACTGAGCCCCCGCCCGCCAAGCTCCGTCGGCGTTCTCAAGCCCAGCAACCGTAAAGCGCCCATCTCCCGGAACTCGGCCCGTGGAAATTCTGGTCGTTCGTCCAACTCGGCCGACCGTCGCGCGAGGGCATGCGCGTCGACGAAGGACCGGATCTCGTCCTCGAGATCGCAGGGAGGGAGAGCCCGAAAGGGGGTCACTTCACCTCTCGGAGAAAAAAGGGCTCGGGGCGGGCACGCGTGCTCCGCGGGGGGTCTTCCCCGATGATCCTTCCCTGACGTAGTTCCTTAAGCCGAGCCGCCGGATATCCAAGTAGGCCAACCAGAATGTCGTCGTTATCTTGGCCGAGCCACGGAGCTCCGCGCCAGACCCTTCCCGGACTTCCGGAAAAGTGAGGCATGACGTTGGCCCCTTTCACGCGTCCCGCCACCGGGTCGTCCCATTCGACAAACATCTCGCGTTCGGCGTAGTGCGGGTCGGCCGCAATGTCCGCGATGGTGTACACGCGTGAGATCGCCACATCGTGCGCGCGGCCGAGTTGTTCGAGGCCTGCCACGGGGTGCGCCAGGCACAGTGCCGCGATCTGAGCGTCCACCTCAGCGCGATGATTCCGACGGAACTCGCCTTCGTCCCACTCCGGCTTCGGGGCTTCGAGGAGCTCCTTCAACCGTACCCACGAATCCTGCGTAGGGGCTGCGACGACGACCCAGCCATCCTGTGCGCGAAAGAGGTCATACGGATGGAGGCGAGGGTGCGCGGTGCCATACCGACCTCGAACGACACCTCGAGTGAAGTAATCCAGGGCCAGGTTCTCGAGCAACGCGAAGAACACTTCGTACTGCGCCACATCGATGGCCTGACCTCGCCCCGTTCGTTGCGCGTCGATGTACCCCATCAGAGCCGAGGTGGCACTCGCGAGACCCGTTACGGTGTCATTGAGCGCCGTGCCCGCGCGCATGGGCGGTTCAGGGTCCGGCTTCCCTTGGAGAGACAGGTACCCACTGAAGGCCTGACCAATCAAGTCAAAGGACGGTGCGCGAACACGTTCGGGCCGACCGGTCTGTCCGAATCCCGACACGTGAACGATCGTGACCCTTGGGTTGGCCCCCCAGACCGCCGAGTCCGAAAGGCCCAGGCGGTCATACGTACCCGGTCGAGACGATTCGATCCATATGTCGGACATGCGCACGAGGTCGAGGAACACCGCTCGGCCGTCGGGTTGGCGCAGGTCGAGGCCGAGAGAGAGCTTGTTCCGAGCATACTGCACCCATGACTCCGAGACCGCTTCCTCCGGGGGGAACCCTTCGGGCAGGAGGGGATTTAGCATCCGACTGGGGTCGGCGTACGGCCGATGGAACGGTGGCCCTTCCACGTGTATGACTTCGCAGCCGAATTCTCCAAGATAGGTGGCCGCCCACGGTCCCGCAACAAATCGAGCTGTATCGAGGACCCGTATTCCGACAAGCGGACCGAACCGCGGCACCAAACGCGCACTTGGACCGGCGCCCTCCATGGCCTCGGGGCGGGGGGAAGGAACATAACGCGGGAGGTTCACCGCGGAACCCCGACTTGCTTATACCAGCCCTCGCTGGAACGAGGAGGAAGGGAATGACGAGCGAGGACCCATGGGTGCGATGGGAGGGCGCACAGTTCCGCGACGAACTTACGAAGTACAAGATGGCGAATCATCCGTTCCGGACTCATCCGTTCTTTCAACGGCTCGAAGGAGGGGAGGTTCCGAAGCCGGTCGTCATTGACTGGGTGAAGCAGTTCTTCCCCTGGCTCTCCTGCGTCCCGCTGGCGATGGCCCTGCGGTTCTCCAACTGTTCGTGGGAACCCGAGTACGATCACTTCCGCACGATGATCCTCGACCAACTGGTTGAAGAAGCGGGCGACCCAAAGGGGAAAGCGCCAGGCCACCCCGAGTTGTGGCTTCGGTTCTGTGAGGGCCTCGGCGTTCCCCGGGCCGAGGTTGTCAACGCGACCCTCTTGCCCAGCACCATGGTCGCCATCGACGACTTTCTCTACATCAATCGCGAGGTGCCGTTCTACATCTCGGCGGCGGGTAGCTCGGAACCTCCGAATGTGGAACTCTGCTCGCGCCTGCTCCCGGCGTTCCGGCGTCACTACCAGGTCCGGGAGGATCATCTCGAGTACTATCGACTTCACGTCACCGCAGACGAAGACCATAGTCGGTTCGTCGGCGAGATGGTGGCCGCGTTCGCCAATCGTCCCGAGGTCCGTCTCCAAATGTGGAATGCGATGCTACGCGGGTTCGCGCTCCACAAGCTCCTGGTGGACGGGGTGTGGGAGAAGCACAACGGGGCCGCGGGCAACCATAAATAGGACAGTCAAGGTGGTGTAACCGATGATGGCCTGGACCCCCGGATCGGATCCCTCGGTAGGATCGCCGAAGGGCTCGACCGTCATGACCTGGTCCTGGTGATGGGGAGGCGCCGGGAGGGCGCCTCCCGGATCTCCTATCGGGTTCCGGACGCTCCCCCGTCGTCTCCTCTCCATCTATACAACGGAGAGAAGAAACGATGTACGGAACCCAACTGAGGCTGAGGCGAATCTTCCCGAGCCAAAACCGCAGGCTCTTCTCGGTCCCCCTCGACCATTCAGTTTCGATGGGGCCCATCGACGGCCTCGAGGAGGTCGCACCCCTTGCCCGCGAACTTCAGTCGAGCGGGGTGGACCTGCTGGTCGTCACGAAGGGGGCGGTTCGCGAGGTCGTACCGGTGCTCGAGCCGAGGACCTTGCTGGGGATTCATATTTCAGCCTCTACAAGTTTGGGGCCGACGTCGAATCTCAAGGTGCTCGTGGGTTCGGCACGCGAGGCGGTTCAGCTCGGCGCGGACCTCCTGTCGGTCCAGGTCAATTTCGGGGTTCCCGAAGAGGCCGAGATGCTCCGCGATCTCGGCGTCATCGTCGATCAATGCCGGGACGTCGGGCTCCCGCTCATGTGCATGGCCTACGTGAAGAAAGCAGGCGGCGGAGCCCCCGCAGAGATCCAGCATGCCTGTCGAGCGGCCGCGGATACCGGCGCCGACATCGTGAAGACGAGTTATCCGGGATCTCGGGACGAGTATCGGAAACTGGTCCGCACAACGCCGGTCCCACTCCTCTTAGGAGGAGGCGTAAAG
>JBAUTP010000190.1:0-7134 GCA_049582265.1 Thermoplasmata archaeon | reverse complement strand
TGGCAGTACGGGCTCATCGCCCCCACATATCCCCCAAAGTTCTATTCGCAGGATTTTCTCATACCCGGGTACACCGGCACGGTCGCGGAGTTTGGACTCGTGTACACGCGGTTTCTGGTCGATGACGGAACCGTCCTTCGCATACCGAACAACATCTTGATCCAGGCCGCCGTGGTCTCGCACGACAACCCTCAGCGCTGGGTCCGTCTCAAGTATGAAGTCCCTGCTGCTGTCGACCCCGCGCTTCTGCTGGACCGGGTCCGGGAGCGGCTCGCCAAGAATGAATGGGTGATTCCTGGGTATCCCGTTCGGGCGTGGGTCAATCAGGCGATGATGAACTCGTATGTCTTGGCCATCGACACGTTCTGTCGGGGGAACCTCGAGGAGCCTCCTCGGAGTGCGTTGCTGATCGATGTCATGGCCGTGGTCAGTGCCCTGGGAGGACATGGTGGTTCCGTCCCAACGGCCTCCCTCCCTCATTCCCACGACGGCGCCCCGGCAAAGTCCTCGACCTTGACCGAATCTACCCACACATCGACCCCTCAGCCGTTTGGTCCCAACATGCAGTAGAGCTGCATCGCCGGCGCTAGGGACGGCCGACTTCGTGTATCCTACGCGCGGCGCGCCACGACGAACAAGCGACGGAACGGGAAGAGCACGTTCCCATCCCGTTTCGCAGGGTAGGAGATCCTCAGGCGACGTTCGACCTCAGTAAGGAAGGCGTCTTGATCGGAGGAGGGCAGCTCCTGAAGGAAAGGGCGTAACGCGGTCCCCTTGAACCACTCCAGTATTGAACCGGCGCCGGGGAGAACGTGGTGGTATTCCGTTTCCCAAAGCGCAATCTCGCTTGCCTGGGAAGCGAGTAGATCATAGTAGAAGTCAAGCGGCCCGACTCGAGCCGGCTGAGGGTCGGGGGACCATTGGCTCGCCCATCGAGTGTCCTCCGAAACGGCCCGTACACATCGCGAGGCCGCCGGGTCCGAGTTGTTTGGCATCTGCACCGCCAGAGTTCCACCAGAAGCGACCGAAGCGAACAGCCGAGGAAAAAGTCCCTCGTGGTCGGGTACCCATTGAAGCGCCGCGTTGGAGAACACGAGGTCGAAGAGATTCGTGGGTCGCCACGCGCGAACGTCACCAAGGACCCACTCGATAGACGGGTCCGTGTTCCGCGCCTCGGCGATCATGTCGGGGGAACTGTCGAGAGCCGTGATTCGGGCCGCCGGCCAACGCTCACGCAGCAGTTGAGTGCTCGTCCCGGGTCCGCAGCCGAGGTCGATCACGCGGGACGGGTGGGCACCGTCCAGTCGCGAGATAAGGTCCCGGGAAGGAAGCAGGCGTTCACGCTCGAATCGCAGCTATTGCGCCGGGTCCCAGCTCGGCATTGTCAGTTCTTCCCATCGAGACCTCGAACGGCCCGGAACACGTTCGCGCAGACTCACCGTCGCCGGTGAACCCCCCTCGCTGCTCGACTCGGCTGATGTCTCCTGTCGCAGGCAAGCATTAAGGATGCTGCCTCCGTCCCAACCTCGGGTCCACCCTCGGTGCGGGTCCCTCGACCGTGAAACCTAACGAGATGCGAGCCCGCATGGTCCCGATCAAGGGTGAGATCGACACCACCGACGTGTCGGTACGCCGGTTGTTCCCGACGTCGAAGGTAAAGGAATGGCTCCCGTACAAACTGTTCGGCGAGACGATCGCCACATCGAGAAAAAGGCCCGGGGCTCACTCTCACGCCGCCGAGGAGGTCGTCACGTACGTGCTCGAGGGTTACGTGGATTACGTGGGCTCCCAGGGACCTCAAGTGTCCCTGCACGCGGGTTGCGTGCTCACTCTCACGGCCTCCGCCACGACCTCCCACGAACTCGCCATGCGAAAAGGACGTACCGCCCGGTGGATCGGCATCACTCTCCCCATCACCCTTACCCGGGAGGGGGAGCCCCCGGTGGTTCAGACGTCCGAAGTATCCCGACCTGAGGCGTCCCCGGATGGAAGCATATCCGTCCCAGTGATCGGAACCGGTGGACCCGTTCGACTGAAATCTGGGCTCAACTTGGCTGACGTCGCTTTCGTGGAGGAGGGGACCGCGTTCGTCCGGGCCGGCGCCGACCGGCGAACGATTGTCTACTCGATCTCAGGGTCCGGATCGGTGGATCAGCAACACGTCCACGCCGGGAACGGCGTTCTGCTCGATGGGGTAGGCGCGATCGCCCTTCAGGGACTACCGGGGTTCCGCGTTATCGTCGCGTCAGCACCGGTCCGTTCGTGAACGGAGTCCGCCCCGCACCCGTCCACAACGATTATGCACCCCCCCTCGGTGGCCGATTTCGATGGCACTCCGGGGCCGTGACCTGATCTCGATCCGCGACCTCTCGCGGGACGATATCGAAGAAGTGCTCCGCGCCTCTCGACGGATGATCCCGTTCGCCACCGGGGAAAAGGCGGGTCACCAGTTGGACGGCCGCCTCGTCCATCTCGCCTTCTTCGAACCCTCCACTCGAACCCGACTCTCGTTCGAGGCTGCGGTATTGCGTTTGGGGGGCCAATGCACGTCCATCACCGACCCATCCGCAAGCTCCATCCGGAAGGGCGAGACCCTCCATGACACGATCCGTATGCTTTCCTCGTATGCCGATGCCATCGTGCTTCGGCACCCGAACGAGGGGGCGGCGCGCTTGGCGGCCCAAGCGTCGGACAAACCGGTCATCAACGCGGGAGACGGAGCCGGTCAACATCCCAGTCAGACGCTGCTCGACCTCGCCACGATGCAAGAGGCGTTCGGAACTCTCTCGGGCCTCCGGGTCGTGCTCCTCGGGGACCTCAAGTACGGCCGGACGGTCCATTCGCTGGCTCACGCACTCGCCGTCTTCGGCTCGGAGCTCGTTCTTTCCTCCCCCCCTAGCCTCAAGCTTCCCGATGAGGTTCGCTCGCACCTCCAGCAAATGGGAGCGCGGGTCGAAGAGCAAGACCAACTCCACCGCGCGGTCCGCGGGGCCGACGTGATCTATGTGACGCGCATCCAAAAGGAACGATTCGGCGACGAAGCGGAATACGCCAAGGTCGCGGGTAGCTACCGGATCGACCGGGAGGCCCTAGCAGGGGCCAAGCCCCGCATGATCGTGATGCACCCTCTCCCGCGCACAGGTGAGGTAGCGGCTGAGGTGGACGGTACGCCCCATGCGGCCTATTTCCGCCAGGCCTTCTTGGGCGTGCCGGTGCGCATGGCCCTCCTTTCGCTCATCCTGACCGGGAAGGTCGCGTAAGGGGAGGCCCATGGTGCGAGAACTCAAGATCACGCCGATCAAGAACGGTACCGTGATCGATCATATTCAGAACGGCCAAGCTCTCGAGGTGCTCCGCATCATCGGCGTCAAGGAGCTCGACAAGGATTCGACCGTTTCCGTGGCCCTTCACGTCCGCAGCCAAAAGATCGGTTGGAAGGATATCGTGAAGGTGGAGAACATGGAGCTGTCCCCCCGTAAGGTCAACGCGATCGCCCTCATCGCACCCACGGCGACGATCGCGATCATCCACGACTTTCAGGTCCGCGAGAAACGCCCGGTCGACCTCCCGGACCACATCGTGGGCGTTGTACGGTGCCCCAACCCGAACTGCATCACGAACCAGCACGAGCCGGTCGAGAGCGAATTTGAGGTAGCCCGCCGACGTCCGGTCGTCCTTCGCTGCATCTACTGCGAACGGATGATGGACGAGTTCCTGAGCCATCTCGCCTGATCGGGCGGCTCGTGGGCATGGTCGCCGACCTCCTCGCTGCGTTCTTCCTCGTCTTCGGGGTCGTTGGCGGGTTCGAGCTCCTGGACCGGACCAACTTCGCTCTCATTGGTCTCTCGTCCCGGCAGCCGGCGCTTCCAAGCTGGGTCGGCGCCGCCTCGGCGTTCCTTTCGACCACGACGCTTGCCGTTCTGATCGGTGCGGCGCTGTTGGCGCTCTTGCACGGTCAGATCGTCTACTTGCGCCTCGCGGGAGGTGCACTTCTCCTGGGGTACGCAGGGTACCTCTGGTTTGTCCCGTCCGAGGAACGTGCCGCTCCCTCCCGTCGGTCGGCCACCGCTACGGCGTTCCTGCTCATCTTCCTCCTAGAGCTCGGGGATACGACCATGATCTTCACGATCATTTTCGTGAGCACGATCGGAAATCTGGTGCTCGTCGGCCTAGCGGCCGGGTCCGCTCTCGTACTCGTCGCCGCATCGGCCTGCCTCATCGGCTCTCGCGTGGGTGCGCGCGTCGAACCCCGGCTCTTGGACCGGGTGGTCGTCGTCCTCCTGACCGTCGTCGGGGTCGTGACAATCGCCTACGCTCTCGAGCCAGGGATCTTTCCCGCGCTCAGTGGGTAATCCCGAGCGGGTCCGGCGTCAGGTCCGGGATCCCCTCGAGCGCCTTCGAGAGCTGGCCTCGAGCTTGCTGCACCCATCCGCGCCATTTGGGTTTGAGTCCCGATTCTATGTCCGGCTCCCCGAGGCGATCGAGGTGCCGCCGGAGTGCGGACCATGACTTTAGCCGACCTTCGACGACAATGAGCCGGAGCAGGGCCTCTGCTCGGAGGCGGGGAGGTGCGAGGTGGGCCGGCAGGTCGGCGACAGCGCGCCAGCGTTCCCGGGCGCCTTCGGGATCATCGGCCTGAAACCTCCTTCTCCCATCCACGAGCCAGAGTCGGAGCAGCGAAGGCGCTGGCGGGAGCAAATGGAGCCGCTCGACCAACTCGCCAGCACGCTTCGTCGCGCGAGCAACGCGAGGCTCTCCCCGTTCCAGCTCGGAGAGGGCCTCGGCCAATCCGAGCTGATGGTCGAGCTCGTAGACGAGCGCATGCTGACGGAACGCGTCCTGCGTGGCTCGTTCGTGGATCTCGGCGGCTGCTCGGAAATTCGACCGATTTGTCTCCAGTCGCCCGCGGAGGTCGTGGGCGCGGAGCAGGAATCCGGGACGTCGGGTCGTTTCCAGGCCTCGAGCGATGTCCAGTAGCATGGCGGCCGAGGATGCCCCTGGCGAACTCCCACCATCCAGATCGATCGCCGCGCCGCTCAACTCGACCAGCGAAGGCATGAAGGAACCCTCCAGGGTCTGTGCCACCTGGCGAGCTTCCTCGACGTCATGGCGGCCCTCCTCGCGCCCGCCGGCGGATGAACTCAACTCGGCCAGGACGCTCAGGAAAAGCACCCGGAGCTCCGGAGCTCCGGCCTCACGGCACTGTTCGGTTACCTTTCCGAGTAGCGTTAGCAACGACGGCCTAGGTCCAGCCATGCGGAGGCACGGGTAGAGGAGCTCGACCTCCTCCACGACCGCATCGTGACGAGGGTCGTCGCGGAAGGCGAAGGAGATGCCGCTCTCCAGTGCCGATTCTGCCTCACGGGGCCGACCGCAGAACAGAAGAAGTCGAGCGCGACGAAGGTCGAGGTTCGCCTCCGTCGAGTCACGGAGGGCCGATGACGTTGAATCCAGGCACTGAAGCCCTTTCGCGACGAGCGCCTCCGCCGTATCGAAGTCGTTCAGCCGCTCGGTCACGTACGCCGCCTCGACCAGGTAGCGGAGAGCCTCCGGGCCGTGGTGGGCTTCGAAGAAGTGTTCGGCGAGCTCGATCCGTCGGCGGACCTCCGGCTCCGGGTTCATGGCACGGATCGCGTCGGCGATCTCGCGATGCATCGTGGACCGTACCTCCGGCGGGATGAGCTCGGGAATGGTCTGAGGACCAACCGGGCGGGACAGCACAAACTGGTGGCCCTCGATCTTGACGAGCCCCGCGTCGACCGCAGGACCGACGATCGAGGAAAGCATGCGAGAATTGACCTTGGCCGCGTGGCTCAGGTACGTGTCGGTCATCACTCCCCCGACCAGTGCCACATATCCCAGAAGCCGGCGTGAAGTCTCGGGGAGTTGGTCGAACCTTTCACGGAAGCGGGCCGCATCGCGAGGGTCGGCCTTGGATTGGGCCAAGCGAACCCAGTCGACATCGCCTCGACCCACGAGTCGCTCTTCCCATCCCACGAACGCGGGGAGCGAGGTATCGAGGACAATGACCAACAACAGGGGGTGGAGGCGAGCTCGGTCCGAGAGGTAAAGGAGCACATCGCGACTCTCGCTGTCGACGAAGCTACCGTCCTCGACCAGGATGGCCGTGGGAGGGACGAGCCCGTCGGCGGACGGGGCGGTGAGGCTCTCGAGAAGGGCTCTCGGGTCGACGAATTCGGCGGGACGGGGGCGCGAGATGAACCCGAGGGCAGGAATCGAAAGATGGTGGCGCTCCCCCCGTGTGCGTCGGCCGCGCGGAGTGTCTTCCGTGAGCAACGGCGACGCCAGGTCAGCGCCCTCGGCCTCGTTGCCTTCGGCCCCGGGGAGGCCCACGACGCTTCCGGGGGAATTCTCGAAGAGGTTCGCCAGGGCCGCGAACGGGCGACCTCGCTCGCGATAGGAGCCCTCAATGGCGCGGACCGAGATGTGCTGAGAGTCGAGCTCTGCCCGCACGTCCCGGAGAAGGTCGCTCTTTCCGCTGTCGGCGGGACCCGCGATCACGAGCGTCCGCCCGCTCGACTCGTGCATCCCCTCGATGGCCCGACAAATGGGAGTGCCCAGCATCCCTTGGCTTTCCAGCATTCATTTGGCGGGACCTGTGATTTAAGTCTCCCGATGTGCCGTGGAGTCGTCTCACCCGTGCTACGTCGTAGCACGAGGGACTCGCCGTGCGTCGCTTCTTCGCAGGCACCGCTTTATGCCCCGCCATCCCGTTGGGCGCGCCGTGCCACTCAATGTCCAACGGGAACGCCGCGCCCTTCTCAAGCGGAGCGTAACTCCCATTGATGTCCAGCGGATCCGGGGTCTCGGGGATCTGCTCACGGCATTTCAGGGAACCTCGATCCAGGCCCGGAATCTTGGTCGCTGTCTGGAGGTTTGGGAGAATGCGCTCACGGATTCGCTGCGGCCCACGATATTCCTGGGACTGTCCGGCCCGCTCATCGCCGCGGGGCTCCGGAAGGTCCTCCGGGACCTCATCGAATGGGGGCTCGTCGACGTCGTCGTCTCGACCGGGGCCGTTCTCTATCAAGACATCTATCAAACCATCGGGGGCCGTCACTGGGTCGGGAGTCCCACCGCCGACGACGTGAAACTCCGGGAGCTGTACCTCGA
>JBAUTP010000189.1:0-6330 GCA_049582265.1 Thermoplasmata archaeon | reverse complement strand
CCCTACTCCCCGCCCGTCTCTGCGCCGCCCGCCTATGCGCCCCCGATGTCATCGGGCCCCGCCATGGGAGTGTCGTCATCCGGCGGCTCGGCAACCATATGTCCCACGTGCCACGCCCCCGTACCCTCGGGCTCCCGCTTCTGCAACGCGTGTGGGACGAAGGTCTGACCGGATCTGCCCCCATCCGGGGGCGCCGAACTGCCCGGAGGTCGACTGGCGATTGGGGAAGGCTAGGGAGCAGGGCAGGGTTTCGCGTAGACGAAGTTGGCCCCGAAAGGGGGTGGGCGGACAAGGGGGGGGAGTGAGGGGTGGTCCTCGTGAGCCTGGGCTAAGGGATCGCGTCGCCGCCGACGGGTTCCCTCCTTGCCCCGGGTGAGGTACGGCACTTCAAGTAACTTCCAGTGCACGAGGCGGAAGCCGGACAGGTGCGCCTCCGGATTCGGACCATGTCCCCCGACGCTCAGAGCGGGGCTCCGCAGTTGGGACATCTTCCGTCCACTTCATTGTACAATCCCCCGCAATGCCGACAGCGCACTTTGATGACCTGGCGTTCGATCGTTCGTGCCGAATCGAACGGCGGCGACGTAGGAACGTTGACCACGACCGTGGGCACCCCGGGCACACGCGAGGGAAGCTGAACCTTCGCATCGGCGATCGCGTGCATCCATGCTTCGGGGTCCAGCACATCCAACACATCGTTCATAACGCGGGTGTGGATAACGAGGCGAGGTCGACCGAGCCGGGTCCGTCCCAGGCTCAGGTTTTCGAGATGCTCCAACGGGACTTCGAGCGGGATGAGCGGCTCTCGACCCCGCAGAAACCCCTTGGAGACGTGCGTCTCGAACAACAGGCGAAAGTTCGTGAGATAGAGAACGCCTTCGTACCGGGGGCCCTCTCCTTCCCGAACCGCGTGAGCTGTCCGAAGGACCTTTTCCCCGGGGTGAAGTAACATGGACTACCGAGACGGCTCGACGTCACCGCTACTTCATGATGATGGCGGCACACTCGACCCGACGACTTTCTCCCCCGACGGGTTCGTTGGGCCGGCGGGTCGTTCGAAGGTCATCAGGAGTCCCCGGCCCGTGGTGATTCGCTCGATGCGAACGCCCGTCGGTCGAAACCCCATCTCCTGCATCTCCTCGCCGAGAGTACGACCTACCTCAGGAAGGCCGGTGAACTTCTTCCGCAACGCACCGCGTATGGCGAGCTCATGAAATCCGATCACGACGCGTGCCCCGGGTCTCAGGACGCGGAAGAGTTCCAGAACGCTCTTTTGCCGGGGATTCCAAAAGAAGAGATTGTTGAGTGCCATCGCACCGTCGAACGTGCCATCGGACCAAGGAAGTCGGTCCGCGGTTCCGCGGAATAGCTCCAAGCGTCCGGTTCCAAGGGCTCGCCGGTTCCGCCGGGCAGCGGCGCGCCCCATGGTCTCGGACGGATCGATGCCGGAGACGTGCCCGAGGGTGACGCGGCCCAGAAGGTCCTGTAGGCCAACGCCCGGGCCAAACCCGATCTCGAGGACCCGAGCTTCGGGCCGAGGAGCCAGGAGTTCCACCGCTCGGTGATTGAGCCGTGAATTGATCGCCACCAAGAGCCATCCTACCACGCGCCCGCCGGCTCCCTGGGGGAGCGCGAATGGATGGGGAGGGACCGAAGTGCCCCCGGTCACGAGCCCCGAGCCTTCCTGCCCCAACCGGGACACGACGAGGAGGGCCCGCGCCAGCTGCGGGGAGAGAAGAGCCGGGGACGCGGGAAGCAGACGTGAATATCCATCGCGTCTGGGACCGGAGCTCATGGTAGATATCCCGCTAGCGCGCAAGAGCCCCCGCGTTCAGCCTCCACCTTGGGGACGGAGTATCGAGATCATGGATCTCGAAAGTCGGGTTCTCGCCGGAAACCCCCTCGGGGATCCGGCAACCCGTCAGCTTGCAGTCTACCGGCCTCCCTCCGGGGTCACCGAGGGGAAGCCTCTTCTCCTCCACCTTCCGGGGTTCACGGGAGCCGGCTGGCTCGAGGCACAACGGGAGCGCATGTACTCGGAGAGCTTATTCCGGGTATTCGACCGCCTCGTGACGAGCGGCCGGTGCGGGGAAGCGGTTCTCATCGCTCCCGATTGTGCCACGTTGCTGGGTGGCAGTCAATACGTCAACTCCTCGGCGACGGGTCGCTACGAGGATTATGTCATGGACGAAGTCCTCCCCTGGGCCAAGGAAACGCTTCATACCGGTCCCACCGGCATCCTCGGACAGTCGAGCGGCGGTTTCGGGGCGCTTCACCTCGCCATGAACCACCCGGACCAGTTCCAGGCGGTAGGTTCGAGCGCCGGCGATATGGCCTTCGACCTCTGCTTTCTTCTCGAGATTCCAAGAGCCGTCCGTCGGATCCGCGAGGCGGGCGGTCCTGAGGAACTCCTCGGCCGATTGATCGAAGAACCGGGGTTACTTCGGTCTCCGACGGACCCTACGGTTTCTGCTCTGATCCTTCTCGCCATGGGCGCGTGTTACTCCCCACGGTCCGGGGAAGGGGCCGCGTTCGACCTTCCCTTCGACGTGGACACGGGCGAGATCGTCCTAGAGATTTGGGAGCGCTGGTTACGGTTCGATCCCGTCACGAGGCTCAAGGAGGAATCGACGCAGGCGGCCCTCCGTCGGCTACGATCGGTACACGTAACGGCGTCCCGTGCGGACGAGTGGTATCTTGACCTGGCCGCTCGTCGCTTCGCTCGCGTTGCCTCGATGCATGGCGTTCCCGTCATCCACGAAGAGTTCGAAGGGGGGCACTTCGACCGCAGCCCCCGCTTCGAGGCGCTCTTCCGACGAATGGTCGAGGCGCTGACCCGTTCGTCGGAGGGCGCGGTCCCCTAATCGGCTTGGAGCAACTGTTCCACCGTTTCCGCCATCGCGTCCCGTTGGTCGTCCTTGGAAACGGTGTCGAACACCCATTGTACGAGCGCATGATTGATCTCGCGCTGATGCTGGATTTCACCGGCAAACTGATCTAACAAGGTCGCCAGGTCGTTGACCGTTGCTTCGCGGTCCCGATGTCGGATATCCCGTAATCGGGCCCGAAGCGCGTCCAGGTGGCGACGGCTCTGGTCGTACTTCTTCAGTGCCCGCTCGATCCTCTGGCGAGCCTCACTACGCGGCATGCGCATAGGAAGGGGGAAAGTGGCCCAAATAACTTCGTGGCCTATCCTAATGTCTCAGCTTCGGGGCCGATCTGGCACGAAGCGCTCCCTTTGGAGGAGCTTGCCCACGAGAGCCGAGCTGGACCGCACGGTCCCGACTTCCTGGGTCGTCCCTTCCGATATGCTTAAAGGCCAACTTTGGAACGATTTCGGGGGTCCGTGCGGGCTGGCGCAGCGCTAGCTGGGCTACGCCACCGCCCCTGATATCCCGACGATGGAAGAGATCAGCGAATCCGCCCAGCGCCGCATCCTCTTCGTCGTGGTCGTCGGTACGCTCATGACCGCGATTGACTCGACGATCATGGTCCTCGCTCTACCGACCGTGGGTCAGGACCTAAACGCCAACCTTTCGACCATCATTTGGACGATCCTCATCTATCTCCTCCTGTCCGCGGTCCTCACGACCCAGTTCGGTCGGACGGGAGATATCTACGGCCGGGCCCGGATGTTCAACCTAGGGTTCGTCATCTTCACGATCGCCTCCGGCGCCGCCGGATTCTCTCCCAACGCTACGTTCCTCATCGCCTTCCGTGGCATTCAGGCCATCGGAGGTTCGCTCATGTTCGCGAACGGCGGGGCGATCATCGCAGATACGTTCCCGGCGACGCGACGGGGCCGGGCCTTCGGCTTCACCACCATGGGATGGAGCGTCGGGGCGATCCTCGGGATCCTCTTGGGCGGCGTCATCACGACCCTGGTCGGATGGCGCTACATCTTCTTCATCAACGTCCCGATCGGGGTCCTCGCGATCCCCCTCGGATTCAGTACCTTGAAGGACCGGATCCGGGTCCCTTCCACCATCGATGGGGGGGGATTCGCTCTCCTTTCGGCTTCGCTCGGGATGGTATCGTACGGTGCGATCGATGTGGCCTCGTACGGCCTCCGGAGCTTGAACATGGCCCTGCTGGTCGTAGGAGCGGCCCTGTTGGTGCCGTTTGCGTGGTGGGAGACCCGAGCCCGCAACCCCATGCTCAACTTGAAGCTCCTTCGGGACCGGCAGCTCGGTCTTTCCCTCACCTCCGCGCTCCTCCAAAGTATCGGATACCTCAGCGTGATCTTCCTGCTCACGATGTACCTTCAAGGGGTCCGAGGGCTGAGCCCGCTCGATGCGTCGCTCCTGCTGGTCCCGGCGTACGTCGTCAGTAGTTTCCTCAGTCCTGCCATGGGCCGGTGGTCCGACCGGCTCGGAGCGCACGTCGTCGCCACGTGGGGCATCGCGCTCATGCTCGCGGGAGTCCTCTCGTACGCGTTCTTCTCGGTCACGACACCGCTCTTCTGGGTCGTCGTCGTGTCCTTGGTAACCGGCTTTGGCGGGGCCATGTACTGGCCGGCGAACACGGCCGCCATCATGGCGCGATCCCAACCGGGAACCTACGGGGCGATCTCGGGTCTCCGCGCCACGCTCACGAACGTAGGGTGGCTCCTCAGCTTCGTCATCGCCCTTGTGGTCGCCTCCGCTGCGATCCCGAGATACGTCGCGTTCGAGGTCTTCCTCGGGACAACGCATCTCGTTGGCGGGCTTGGGGCTGAGTTCCTGAACGGGTTGCACGCCGCGTTGATCGTGTCCGCGGTCATTCTTGCCGTGGCCGGTGTCGTATCGTACTCGAGGGGGAGACCCCAGCCCGTTCTCCAGGCCAGCTCCGACACAGCCACGAGTCCGCGACTGTCCAGCGGGAACCCGACGGAGACGGCGACGGAAGCCAGCGCCGCCCATCTCCGCTGAGATGCCCTCTCAGCGCGCGGGACGAGGGGTTCAGGGCGTACTCAATGAGCCCCCGCCAGGAGCCTTAGCGACCTGCGGCGACGTCAAGATCCAACGCTCTGGCGAGACGGCGCCACGTTCCCGCATCCACGCGGGCCACGCTCCGCGCGATGGCGGCCTTTCGATCGGCCGAGAGCGTCCCCGGGTTGTGCTCTACCTGAAGGCCGGTAAACTCGAGGCGCGACCTTCGGGGACCCCGAGGAACAACACGGTAGAGGAATTGAGATCCCTTTCGAGGTCCTACGAAATACGTGCTCGTCCAGGAGTATGCTTCGGGATTCAGTCGGACCACTTTTTGCGTCCGCACCCACGTCCCGTTTCGTCGCGTGCGATCCGAGAGCTCGATGAGGTCGTCGGTCAGATGCTCGACCGTGCGTTCACCGTCCTCCCCCATTAATCGCACGTCGCCCGCGTCGTAGTCTGTGCACCAGGCATACACGATCGGGGCGGGCGCCCGGAAGGCTTGGCGAAACGCGTATCGAAAGGACCAGACCGCCATGCGTTCCGGATATCCGGGACTTGGCAAAAAGGGAATCAACGGACCCGGGGCCATCGGCTAACGAGGCACCGCTGACTCAGAAGGGTCGGCCGCACGACGCACAGAACCGCAGATCGGCCACCCTTGGAGAACCGCAGTTCGGACAGAATTTGGGGCCGACAGGTTCCGCGGGGCTCGCGGGCGACACCACCGGCGGGGGGCTTACGGCTGCGGGCGGTGGCGTAATCGGTACGTAGGCAGGAGCAACGGGTTGACCGCTTGGGACGTAGGCAGGGGTTGGGGGAGGTGCTCCCGATGGATACGTTGGCGCGACCGTCGGAGGGCCGTACGTTCCATAGCCAGCCCCCGACGGCGCTTGCGGCGGACCTCCGGGTTGGGCAGGATACGTTCCGGCGGGGTATTGGGGAGTGGTAGGTCGTCGGCGGGCCGCTACTACCGCGACGACGATGATGACCGCGACAAGGATAATGATGAGAACGAGATCCGTGAGCGAGATCGGTAGGCCGGCGATCCCTCCCGCCCCGGCGGATGCGCCCGCCGCGACACTGAGAGAAATGAACTTCGTCACTTCGGACTGAGCCGAGTCGGCGACGGTCACGTTCACGGTGACACTGCTTACCGTCGTAGGAGTGCAGGTCAGGGTGCTCGACGTGGATGCCGGTGCGGTGCATCCGGCCGGGAGGTCCGAATAGCTGTAGGAGTACGGTGGGAGGCCGCCCGAGGCGGTGACCGTGATCGTCATGGACTGGCTCACCGTCGCTGGATTGGGGGAGATGATCACCTCGACCGAGAGCGGGCTACCACCACCGGACGCCACGACCTCCAGAAGGACCGACCCGCTTCCGGAATCGGAGGCAGAGTCGGTGACATTCACCTCGACGG
>JBAUTP010000188.1:0-2555 GCA_049582265.1 Thermoplasmata archaeon | reverse complement strand
GAGATACCCCGCGTCCTTCGACAGCTCTCGCAGAGCCGTTGGACGCTTGTGGTCTCCACGGGGGCGGAACGCGAGACCGCAGATCTCTTGCTCGAACGTGAGGGTCTGCGGTACTGGTTCGAAGCGGTGCAAGGAAGTGGACAAGGAACGAAGCGAGAGCACCTTCGAGAGTACCTTCGCCGGTATCCGGGGGTGCCCATGTTCCTCGTCGGCGATTCGAGGTTCGATGTAGAGGCCGGCACGAGCGTCCCCGGCGTGTACGTGATCGGACGTGCTTCCTCGTTGCACGGTTGGGCCCTCACGCCGGACGACCTCAAGCGGTGGGGAGCAATCTGGAGCGACTACACGCTGTCCGGGCTGCCCGAGTTCTTGGAGACGTTCTCTGCCCCCTCGCGCCCCAAGACGACGCGACCCCGGGCGAAGAAGGCGTCGAGATAAGAGGGCCGGGACCGAGAGTTTCCGGCAGGGTCGTGGAACCCCGCCTTTTGAACCCGGGTCGAGGGATCCACAGTCCCCCAGGATAGACCAGACTACCCTATCCCGGCCGCACAGGGTCAACGCGGGCCGTCCGTCAAAAGCCTTTGCGTACTTCGCCCAACGTTCCACCACCCCACAAACCGACATTTCCGCCTCAGCGCGAAGAAGCGGGGGCAACCCCGACGACGGGATCAACCGGAAACGCGACGCGGCGGCGTACTTGCGGAAGGTCCTCGGAGAATGCTCAGCAGCTTGGCACCGTCGGGTGACCCGAGCCCCGTACACGCGTCCCACCCGGGGCCGGCCGAATAGACTCCGTTGTTTCCCGAAGTCACATCGTGAAAGGAACCCGGACCCGTGCCTCCGTACAGCGCGGCCTCCACATACCCCACCGGCATGCCGAGCGCTTGGTTGATCCGAGCGATCAAAGCTGCCCAGAGCGGAGCCACCGCGCTCGTTCCTCCGATCACGGCAGGTTGGCCATCCACGAAAACGGCATATCCGGTCGTAGGGTCCGCATCGCCAGCGACGTCGGGGACGCCTCGTCCTAGGAAGCCGTTCGGAGCGGGTGGGACTCGCGCGCTCGCCTGGAAGGGGGGAATCGGGAACACTTCGCTCACCCCGCCGCCGGTGGCGCCCTCATTCTGGTTCAGTTCGTTCCAGACGACCTCCGACTGGATCTGCGTTCCGGATAAGGTCAGCCGCGTCCCGCCGCACCCCACGACGTACGGGCTCGAGGCGGGGAAGTCGACGGCAGGGGTCCCTGTCGGGTCGCCATCGTCCGCCCCCTGGTCCCCCGATGCGGCGAGCACGGTCATTCCCGTGCGTGCCGCATCCGCACACGCTGCGTTCAGCGCCGACCGGGCCTGAGCGGTCCACCCGGACTCGGGGCTTCCCCAGCTGATCGAGAGGATGTCGGGATGGTTCGTCGTATCATGCACCGCCGCCGTGAGACCGTCCAGGAAACCTTGGTCCGTGTTAGGGGCGAAGTACACCACGATGTGGGCTCCGGGTGCGAGCGAACCCACCATCTCGATGTCGAGTTCGACTTCCGCATCAGGACCGTTGGGATCACCGGTGGGCGCGTTCGTGGCTCCGTCGACCCCAACCGCAGTGACGGTCGGCGCGGGAACCCCTAGGCCTTGGAAGTACGTGGAGAGATCCTTAGGCGAGTAACCGCCTCCGAGCTCGAGTAGACCGACCGTTTGACCGGCTCCCGTCGTCCCGTTCGGAAAGGCGTACGCCTCACCTACTTGGAGAGGCGAATAGGAAACGGCACCGGCCGCGCCCGGTCGCAGGACACGGAAGTGCGGGCGCGCCTGCGTACGATTATCAAGCCCGACGATGCCCACGGTGACGGCGGCAATGTCGGAAGGAACCGTGATGACGCCGCTTCGCCCCCGGTAGGAGGCCCCCGGTCCAGCGTAGCGGCGGAGTTCGACTCCGAACGCCGCTGCGACATCGCTGGAGCGGCCGGATACTTGTACGAGACGTCGGGCACGGTCGGCGAGGGACACCTTGAGACCTTCCCGCCTCGCAAATGCGCGAACCACAGCGATATCCGCGGCAAGAGCTCCGAAGGCCCGGGCCAGTTGGGTTCGACTGAGGTAGCGATGTTCTCGAGGAAGCGAGGAGGAGACGGCCGTCATCACCCCTCGATCGTCGGCGGCGGGTGGGGTACGCACATAGAGGGACACGCTGATCGATTCCTCGGGAAGGGCTGGTCCCAGATCCTTGAATCCCCACAGGGGGTCGCGACGGCTCCCGGGGAGTTCGACTCCTTCAACGCCTGCTGCCATGCTCGATCTCGCGCGGTCGTCCGATCCCGAATGTAGAACGACCCCGTTGGCCGTACCGCACTCTCCTCGGTCGGTCGCGCACTTTCTAGTTCTCGCCCTAGTTCAAGAGACTATCCGTTCAAGGCACGTCACCTCACCACGATTCCTGATCTGACGTATGAAAGAGATTCGCTCTCGGTCGTCAGGTAACCCGCCCCGTCCGGTAGTTCTCCTAGGTACGCGGTCGCCCGGAATTCCTGTCCTGAGAACCGCTTTCTCCGAGTCGCAGGAGCTCGAGCC
>JBAUTP010000187.1:0-14733 GCA_049582265.1 Thermoplasmata archaeon | reverse complement strand
ACATCGTGGTGCGCAACTCGGCCCGAATTGAAGTCAAGTTGCCGAAGCAAAAGTCGGAACTCGACCGAATGATTGGTCAAGTTCGAAGGTACCTTTCACAACACCCTGGCGGAGTAATTGTGGTTATAATCGGGTACCAGATGAGGAACCAACAGGAAATCCACAATTCTCAGGAAGAACTAGAGAGTGCGGGCGCTGTCGTCTTTGTGAAGTAAGTTCTCCTCCGCGCAAAGCTCAGTCTCCGCCTCAATTTCGGGAAGTTCGCTGGGGCCCCTTCCTCGGTCTTCGGGGATTGGAAGCGGAGGCTCCATGCGATGGGGCGCGCTGAGGCGGGAAGGCTGAGGCTTCCCTATCGGCGCGTCAAGGAATGGAAGGCTCGGGTCCGAGAGGGGCGCGATCTCCGAGGGGACGCGCTCGGTAGGCTGAAACGGGCGCTGGTTGGGGCGGGCTGAGCGCGGAGGGGACCCGCCCGACAGGATGGGGGAGGGGGCCGCGCGATCTTAGGGGGTCGGCGATGGGCAGTAGGGATGGGCGAGTTTTCGACGGGGTGGACCTACTTACGGGCCTCCGTAGTATAGCGCGGAGTGGGTACGGGCCCGAGGGGATTCGAACCCCTGACCTTGCGGTTAAGAGCCGCCTGCTCTACCGGGCTGAGCTACGGGCCCACGACGGGGACTACGACGTGACGGGTCGGGTATAAGGCATTACGGGCGGCGACCCTAGGGCGGCCTCGCCTGACTTAGGACGAGCCACGAAGTCGCTCGAGCGAGGCGCCCACGATGAGGGGAAACAGGACGGTCGCGTCCCCGTCGAGCGTGAGGTGACGCGCTGTCGGCTTCACTTTGCCCCAGGAGATCGCTTCGCGCGTCCGAGCCCCGGAGAGCGAGCCGTCCCACTCCACGGCCGTCGTAATGTAGAGGGCCGCGTCGAGACCGTCCCGGAACTGGTTCCACCAGATCGTGTGGTGCTTCGAGATACCCCCGCCCAACACGATCGCGGCCGTCCTCTTCGCTTCGAACACGATGTCCGCAAGTCGCTGTTCGTCGGGGAAGAGGTCGATACGGAACTCCTTGTGGGTCTGCCAGAACAACCAGAGCTGGGACCCGACCGAGCCGTCCGTGATACCGGGAACGAAGACCGGAATCTTTCGGTCGAAGGCGGCCCGGCAGATGCTGGCCGCGCCTCGATCGGCTCCCAGATGTTCTCCGATCTCCCACGCCAGTTGTCGCGTATCCAGCGAACGCACTCCCTGACGCCAGCGCCGGTTCAAGAGGCGTTGCATCTCGCGTTCAATGACGCCTCCGTAGTTCGCCTGCGGGATCACGAGGTTGCCGAGGCGATACCGGCCCTCTCGGCTGAGCTGGACATCGTCGAGCGACCAGTCGCCATGATAGTACGGGCGGTAGGAACGGGCGAGGTCGTGATCCAGAGTCCCGCACGTGGTGACCACGGCGTCCACATAGCCTTCTCGAATGAGATAGGCGAGAACTCCCCGTGTCCCGGTCGCGACGATGTCCGCCGGGAAGGAAAGGAACGTGGTCATCGACGGGTCGTCAAAGATGCGTGTGACGAGTTCGACGGCTTGCCCCACGCCTTTCGCGCTGAACCCGCCGGCCGCCTCGAGGCGCCGGGCGAGCTCGTCCAAGGACGGACGATCGTCGACCCGGATATCTTCGACCTTCCGAGGCACGGCGCCGAGGGGGACCTTAGAGACTTAAGGTCAACCCCAACCCGAGGTTGTGGAAGAGGAGGACATAGGTCAGAATGTAACCCACGAGGGCGCCGCCATTCAGGAGCGGTAGGCCCGCCTGAGCGTTCCCGCGGTTAACGAAGTGCATCAGGATCGCGTAGCCGATGAGGGAGCCTACCAGAGCTCCGAACGCGGTCCAGGCGTTCGCGCCGATGCCCGCGAAAAGCGGTTTTGACGAGACCCATACGAAGGCGGACACGATGAGGATTCCGGGAATGACCACGTCCCCAAGACCCATGAACATGGCCTCCCGTTCCTCGACCGGTTGGCCCATGTGTTCCGAGAGACCCCCGGACTTCGTGTAATCGAAGCCGGCGGCCGTCGGCATCACCATCAGGATGGGGAGTTTGAGCTCCGTCACGACGTTCGCGAGCGAGATCATGTGCTTCGTCCGGTAGACCGCGATCGCGTCGTAGACGGCGAGCGCGATCAGGAGGATGAACGTGGGAAGGATACCAAAGGAGATCCCCAGGAGCGCGATCAGAGAGCCGGCGGCCAGGAACCCGACCGTGTCGATGACGTACCATTGTGGTTCCATCCAGAGGGCCAGCAACAGAGCCACCGATACCATCCCCGCCACCGGAAGCGCGAGGTCGCCGACCTGGCCCGCTTCTGCCGGGGGGAAGTAGAACGGCGCGGGGAAGAACAACGAAAACGTCGCGTAGAGCGTAAAGAAAAGCGACCCCGCGATCGCGCAGAGGATCAACCCCCGCAGGACCGAAAGGCCGCCACTGCGGCGGGAGATCCACAGGATCGCGAGCGGAGCCGCAACGATGACGACGATGATGAAAAGGGGGTCGAGCGGGCTGTTCGGGTTGGAGGTGGAGGCGAGACCGGCCGACTTGAACGGTACGGCCAGTAGCAAGGCGACGATCTGCGCGCCGATGTAGAGCCCTACGAGGCCGAAGGAACGGACCCCTCGCATGGCGCCGACTAGGGGGCGACGACCGCGTAGGCGTTGTTCCCGAGGACCTTGGTGACCTTCGCGTTCACCGTGCTGCCGCGCACCGTGGCACCCTGGACAAAGACGACGAAGCCATCCTTCTTGGCCACCCCATCCCCTCGTCGGCCGATGTCCTCGATCGTGAGTCGGTAGGTTTCCCCGACGACCACGGGAGCCCGAGGCTTCTCGGGCGCAACGATCCGGCGGACGGTGACGGGCCGCTGGGCTCCGCACGCCTCGCAGATCAGGAGCGTGAACCTCCCCTCTTTGCTCAAGTGCGTGTCGGGACGCTTGCACTCGGAGCAGATGACGTACTTTTCCACGTACTCGTTGAGGCGCTGTTGAATCGCTTCCTTCGAGACGCGTGACTTGAGAACCCCGCGAGGCAGGTCGAGCACACCGGGGCAACCGAGTTCGCGCGCCAAATGGCCGATCACATGGGCCGGCTCGCGGCGAAGGACGGCCGCGATCTCCTGCAGATTTCGGATGACGGTCGTCTTGCCGTCGGACATGACGTCGGGCTCGGGGACCTGGAAGCGTTCGCTTCCCACCTGGACCTCGGGCAGCTTTTCGCGGGCCCGTTCCAGGAGTGCGCGGTAATCTTGCATAGGACCGAATGGAGCCCCGGTTCGCTCAAAAGGCTATCCGTGCGGCCGTCGGTTATGCGGGGGGAAACCATCCCTCCCTGATGTCCGCCGAAGGGGCTTTCGTCTTTTACGACGGGCACTGTGGTCCCTGTAGCTTCTTCGCGAGGGCCGTCCGCGGGCTCGCGATACGGCCCGTTTCGATTCGACCCTTAACCGACCCCGCCGCCGACGCCTACCTCGGACAGCTCACCCCGGAAGCGCGGCACAACGCCTTCCATCTATGGAAGGACGACATCCTCTACACCGGAGTAGCGGCGGTGGGACCGCTCGTCGGCGCCATGTGCGGTGACCGGTGGGCCTACCTCATTGGCCGCATCCCCCCGCTCGATCGCGGCTTGCGGTCGGTGTACGTGCGATTCTGGCGATATCGCAGGACCCACGGATGCGCGGTATAGGAGATGAAGCCGTGAGTTCGTCGGGCCTAGCGCTTCTCATGAAGTGGGGGGGTCAGCCAGGATCCCAAGGATAGAATGCCCCACCCCGGTCGCTAGGTCGCGGAGGCCGACGAGGGCAACAGGTGGGGAAGGATCTTTTCGAGGTCTGGCTCTCGAACCACGTGGCTCGCTCCATCGATAACGGATTGGTCCGCTGGCAGGAAGGCGATACCCACACGGCACCGGCGGAACATCCCGACGTCGATCTCCGAGTTTCCCACGGCCGCCGATTCTTCCGGCGTGAACCCGAGCTGCTCCTGGATCCGCGCGAGGACCTCTTCCTTGTGCTTCACCGGGACCCGGATGATCCCTTCTCCCGTAAGTCGCCCCGCCGCATCGACCCGGAATCCGTTCGCGAGCACGTAGCCGATCCCGAGCTCGCGGCCGACGCGTTTGGCGAGGATGTCGATCCCTCCGCTCACGATGGCGGTCGCAATGCCCCGAGCATGAAGGCTCTTCATGAGGGAAAGAGCCCCGGGCATGAGCGGGACGCTCGCGAGGATCTCCTCGAGGTCCTGCACCCTCAGGTCCGGCGCGTGTTTCTTCCAGATCCGGATATCGCGTCGGATAAACTCCTCATCGTTGATCTGGTCGTTCAGGAAGAGAGCGAGGGCTTCCGTGTTCGTTTCTCCAAAATGGGCATGCACGCTCGCGAAGGAACTCTCGACGTTGACGAGCGTCCCGTCCATGTCGAAGGCGACGAACCTAATCGTCATCGCCCCGGGCGATCGCTTCCGCCTTTTCGAGGACCTCCGCCGGCGGAGTGGCCGACCACGCCCGGAGGACCTCATTGACCTGTTCGGGACGGCTGCCCCCGAACAACGGTGCCACGTCCCGTGACGCGAGCCAATGGAGCGCGATCGCAGGCATGGGAACGCCCGCCGTTTCGGATAGCGCACGGATTCGACGTGCCCGATCGCGGAGGATCGGGAAGCGGTCCTCGGCGAAGACGTCGCGAGCCCAGCGACGAACTTCGGGCGGAGGAAGCTCGGCATCGAGGTAGCGTCCGGCGAGGAGTCCCCGGCACAGGGGGGTGTAGGCCTCGATCCGGATCTCATGACGCCGACAGTACTCGAGCAGCGCATCTCCCTCCTCCCGGTCAAAGAGGTTGTACTGGATCTGGTTCGCCGCGATCCGGCCGGACGTGAGTGCCCGTCGGGCTTCCTCGAGCTCCTCCACCGAGAAGTTGCTCACGCCGAAGTTTCGGATCTTCCCTTCGTCGCGAAGGGTCTCGAGCATGTGCATGGTCCCGGCAATGTCGACCTGGGGATTGGGTCCGTGCAGAAGATAGAGGTCAACCGAGGTCCGGGCCAGCCGATGGAGACTCCCGACCAGCGCGGCCCGGACTTGGGTGGGACGCAAATGTTCCCACGAGACCTTGGTGCTGATAAAGAGGCGATCCGCGGCCGGTCCGATCCGGGCCAGGGCATCACCGAGGACCCGCTCCGAGCGTCCTCCTCCGTACACTTCTGCGGTGTCGACCCACCGAACTCCCTGCTCGAGCGCTCGGTCAAGACACGCCTTGGTGCGCGCCTCGTCGTCGGGTTGCCACCGGCCCAACGCCCACAGACCGAAACCGATTGGAGGGTGCACGAGGTCACTTCCCGCGATAGGAAACCCGGGTCCGAGGTCCCCTACCGCCGACGATGCCTCCGGGGACTGGGACGGTCGCGGCTTTTTCGTCGCCTTCGTCATGAGGCTGTCTCTGATTCGGGGGTAGCCATAAGGTGCGCGTCGATCCGTTGGATCCTCTCCGCGAGCTCCGTGGCCTTTGCTTCGGCCTCCTTCACGACCTCAGGAGGTGCATGGGCGAGAAAGCTTCCATCGGCCAACCGACCCCGCGTTTTATCGAGCAGGGCCGCGAGCTTGGCCCGTTCTCGCGTGAGGCTCTCGCGGTCGGCGTTGCCCCCGGGCGCTCCCGAAATGAAGTACTCTCCTTGCGGCGTGACCGCGCTTCCCCCAGCGGGACGGGATGCCCCGGGCTCGAGAACGGTCAGGTCCCCCAACCGGGCGAGCCGGACGATCGTGGGCGATTGCGTCCGAAAGACCTCGGCTTGACGCGGGCCGGAGGGGATGAGCCAACTGCTGGGCAATGTTCGGACGGCGATCTTCTGCTCCGCCTTGAGGTTCCGGAACATTCGGATCGCTTCCACGACGGCATCCATCGCGACCTCCGCCGCAGGGTCGCGCGGGGTCTCCTCGGATCGCGGCCAGGAGGCCACGGCCAGGGACTCCCCCTCATGGGGAAGCACATGCCAGAGTTCTTCCGTGATGTGGGGGACGAAGGGGTGGAGCTGTCGTAGCGTCCGCTCGAGGATGAACAGGAGGACTCCCTGCGACCGACGGCGTGCGATGTCACCGCCACGTCCCGAGAGCGATTCCTTCGCGATCTCGACATACCGGTCAGCGAGGTCGTGCCAAAGGAAGGCATACAGGACTCCCGCTGCCACCGTGGGCTCAAATGCCTCCAGAGCCGCATCGAGTTCCTCGCTCATGCGCCTCCATCGACTGAGGATCCACCTCTCCTCGAGTGGGCTGTCCGGGCCTACCACGGGCGCGGCCGTCGGCGCAGTCATTCCGACGGGAAGATAGGGCGAGGCAAATCGGACCAGATTCCATACCTTGGTGAGGAAGTTTCGCGCCTGGTCGAGGTTCGCGCTGCCGAACGCGGCATCCTGGTCAACGGGGTTCGGGTAGATCAGGGCGAATCGAAGGGCGTCAGCGCCCTTCTCTTCGATGATCATCATGGGGTCGGGCGAGTTCCCGAGGTGCTTCGACATTCGTCGACCCTCTTCGTCACGGAGCATGCCCGTGAAATAGACGTCGTCGAACGGCGCCTGGCCCGTGAAATAGAATCCCGCCATCAGCATTCTCGCAACCCAGAAGAACATGATGTCGCGCCCGGTGACGAGGAGGCTGGCAGGGTAGTATGCCCGAAGGTCGGACGTTTCCTCGGGCCATCCGAGCGCGGCGAACGGCCATAGCCATGAGGAGAACCAGGTATCCAGCACATCGGGGTCCGGCCGCAAGCTGGTGCCCCCGCACTGGGTGCAGCGGACGGGACTCTCGACACGGGCCATGACCGCGTGGCAGGTGTCGCAGTAGTACACCGGGATCGGATGACCCCACAGGATCTGGCGCGAGATGCACCAATCTTCGAGAGCCTCCATCCAGCGGAAGAACGTGAGCCCCCACCGGTCGGGGTGCAATCGAACGCTTCCCGCCCGAACGGCAGCGACCACGGGTTCCGAAAGTTGGGTCATGCGGACGAACCATTGCTCCGAGATCCTCGGCTCGAGGATGGCCTTCGATCGTTCGGAACGAGCCACCATGTGACGGATGGGTTCGGAGCGGTCGACCCATCCGGCCAACGCCAAGGCGTCAGCCACCTTACGTCGGGCCTCCTTGCGGTCAAGACCCCGGAACTCGAGCGGGACCCATTCACTTTCCAACTGCCCCCTGGGGTCCAGGATGGAGGGAGGGAGACGAAGCTCGGGATGCCGGCCGAATATCTGGTAGTCCAAGAGGTCGTGCCGAGGGGTCAGCTTGAGAGCTCCGTTACCAAAGGCAGGGTCGACGAGGTCGTCGCTGATGATGGGGATCGTCCGGTCGGTCAACGGGACGCGGACCTGGCGTCCCACCTGGCGGCGGTGCCTATCGTCGGCGGGGTGGACCGCGACCGCGATGTCCCCGAAGATCGTCTCCGGTCGAACCGTCGCCACGACGATCCCCCCCGGTGCGCCATCCGCCCAGGGGTACCGGACGTAGAGGAGGTCATCTTCCTCTTCCGAGTGAACGACCTCGAGGTCCGAGACCGCCGTCATGAGTTCGGGGTCCCAGTTGACGAACCGTTCCCCTCGGTACACAAGGCCGGATTCGTAGAGACGAACGAAGGCCTCCCGCGTCGCGCGAGCGAAGCCGGGGTCCATGGTGTACCGATATCGCGACCAGTCGATCGAGAAGCCGCCCGAGCGGGTTTGCTGTTCGATGTGACGCTCTCGTTCCGCCTTCCACTCCTCCATGTGGTGTAGCGCTTCGGTGGCCGACAGGTTCTCCAACCGTATTCCCTGACGCGCGAGTGCGCGCCGGACCTCGATCTGGGTCGCCAACCCCGCGTGGTCGATACCGGGGAACCAGAGGGTGTCCTGCCCCCGCATCCGCGTCCACCGGGCGAACAGGTCGCGGACCGTATCGCCCAGGGTGTGGCCCAAGGTGAGAACGCCGGTCACGTTCGGGGGGGGGCCAGGAATGACGAACGTTGGGTGACGTGGCTCCTCGGGAGCTCGGAAGTACTGATGGCTCGCCCAGAAGGACTGCCATCGCGGTTCGATGGTCCGGGCGTCGAAGCGGGAGGGGAGCTCGGTGGCACTCATCGAGCTTCCCTCGTGCCGAGTCCCCAGAGCAGCGATGTCGCGCCAGCGAGCTCCGTGAGGCCGACGAGCGCCATCAGGCCCACGGCGAAGAGCTCTCCGAGCGGCCGGAACGCCTCAAAGGCCACGAGGGGGAGCGCTGCCAGGATGAGACCCGGGATCGCGACCGCCGTCACACGCCACGCCGCGGAGTACATGTTCACGATCGGTACCCCCGCGCGCCAGGCTTGGCGGAACAGTAAGCCTAGCTCGAACGTGGCGGAAGCGACCACGGCGGGTAGCTCGGCCGCGATGAACAGACCGAAGATGCCGGGCGCGAAGATCCGGGTGCTCGTCAGCGCGAGAATGGTGCCCGCGGCTACCAGGTACAAAAGGACCATGAGAAGCACTTTGCCCGCCACCATGGAACGTTGCGTGAGCGGTAGAGTCTGGGTGTAGCTGAAGCCCATCACTTCGATGGCGAAGAAGGCCGGTCCAAAGAAGGTTGCGAGCAGAGCGGCGGTGGCGACGGCCGCGACGCCGAGGTTGAAGACGCCGGCGGCTTGCGGGGCGGCGACGAAGGTAAGAAGGCCGACCGCGAGCGCGTCGAGAATCGGAAGAAGCAGGAGGAACGCGAATGCGGGGGTGCGGGAGGCGGTCCGGAAATCCTTCCAAAGGATGGCCAGGGCGGGCGATCGGGAAACGATTCGCGGATGGAGCGCAGGGACGATGTCCGACGTGCCCGCGCACTCCCGCACCAATCGGCCGGTCGCGCTAACGAGCCACCCACCCACCGCGAGGCTAGCTCCGAAATAGACCGCGGCAAGGATCCCGATCCAGACCGAGGTCACTCCGGGAGGGAAGGCGGAGGCCGACCCTCCCTCGGCGCCCAGCGCCGGGAGCATGCCCATGGGGAAAGGATAGATCGCGATGACCCCCGAAAGCGCGACGCTGGGTCCGTGGAAGGATAGGCTGGTCAGCGCGGAAAAGAACTGGAGACCGAAGGTCAAGAAGGCATACATGGCAAACGCAGGAACGGCCCAGAGAACGAGGTACGCCCACCGAAGAACGGTCTGACCGCGCCCACCCTGCGAGCCCTGGACGTGACGGACGAAGAATCGTCCTGTGGTGAGGGAAAGGGCGAGAGCGAACACCAGGACCGAAATGGTTCCCGGGATCGCCGCCAGGCCAGCGAGTACCGAATGGAGCCCGAGCCCGACGGCGAAGGGTGTCAACACGAGCCCGGTGAGCGCCGGCATGTCGAAGAGACGGAACAACAGAACGAAGGCCAGCTGGTCTACCGTGCGATCGTCGATGGGCAGGGTTTGGAACACGGGAAGGACACCCGAGGTAAGGTAGGTGGGCAGGACTTGGAGCCCGGTCCACCAGAGGAAGGCGAGCTCGAGAACGAGGATGACCGTGATCACGGCTCCCACGTAGAGTCCACCCGGAAGGGTCGGTGCCACAAGGCCCTCGAACCGGGGCGATAACGCGAGGGCCGTGCTCAACGCGACGAATGCCACGACGACGCTGATCAGGACCTTGCTCTGGAGCACGCGGGAGCGCGCCCGGTGACTCAGTTTCTCGGGATGAGTTATCGGGAGCGGGTTTCCCCGGCGGTAGCCGTAGATCGCCTGGAACGCGAGCTCCGGGAACGCGAGCTCGGAGTTGCGCCAGGCCTCGCGCCAGGACATCCCTCATGGCCCCCGGAGGAGTTCGAGGGCGTCGCGCACGCCATCTTCCTCTGCGGTCAGCCGAAGGAAGATCGACTCCAGGGTGGCGTCGGAGCTCGCGAGTTCGGCCCGCAATCCGGCGAGTGTTCCTTCCCCACGGAGGACCCCTTGGTCGAGGATCCCCACTCGGTCGCAAAGCTGCTCGGCGAGCTCGAGGGTGTGGGTCGAAAGAAGGACCCCCCGACGTGCCTCGCGAGCATAGCGGTGGAGAAGGTCCTTCAGGAGGCGGACCGCGCGCGGATCCAGATTGTTGAAAGGCTCATCGAGGATGAGAAGCGGCGGCTCGTGAAGTAATGCCGCGATGAGGAGCACCTTTTGCCGAACTCCGCTGGATATCACACCGATCGGGCGCTCGTACTCAGCGTCCACTTGGAATGCCTTCGCATAGTTGAGTGCGCGCGCGGTCGTCTCGAGGGAGGGGAGTTTTCGCACGCTCGCAACGAACTCGAAGAACTCTCTTGGACTCAGCGCGTCAAAGAGATACGGCGTCTCGGGAACGTAGCCAATGGATCTCTTGGTCGCGACCCCCTCGGTTTCGGGGCTCTGACCAAAGACGCGCACCACCCCGGAGGCGGGCCGCACCAGGCCGACGACGGCTTTGATCGTGCTCGATTTCCCGGCCCCATTCGACCCCAGGAGCCCGTAGATCTCCCCTGGATTCACCCGAAAGGAGAGCTGACGGACAGCCCACCGGTCACCGTAGCGGACGCTCAGATCCTGGACGTCGAGAGGGACGGTACGGTCTCGTTCAGCGCCCGTACCGACCATTCGCGCCCCGATTCATGGAGGATGTCGGTATTAAGGGAGGAGATGGTCCTCGTCCAACCAGTGAATGGACCTCCTCACGATCGCGAACGTTGCGTTCGCTGGCATAGCGGTCCTGGGGGCGGTCCTCACGGCCATCGCCGCGGTCGCGCTTGGACGCGCTCCGTCTCCACGCATGGGGCTCGTGACGACGGGGTTTGCCCTCGTCATGGTGCAGGGGATCATCGTCGGGGTCGGCCTGTTCAGCGGCGGGTGGTCAGTTCCTACCCTCTTGGTGGTCACGGCGATCTTCGAGGCCGCCCTGCTCATCGTCTTTTTTACCGCGACGGTAGTTAGGTGAGAACGTACCGTGGAAGCGTTCCAGCGTAGCGGGACCTGGGCCGAGACGCTGCTCACCTTCATTCAGCGCTATCCGGGGGTGCATCTGCGTGAGATTCGCCGACGTCTACGCATTCCCATCGGAACTTTGGATTATCATCTCTATCGGCTCGGGCGAGAAGGACTGGTATCGGTACGCTTTCAGGGCGGCTACAAGTGCTGCTTTCCGACTCGCTGGTCGGCGCCACTGAGTGCGCTTACCGACCGCGAGAAGCTCATGCTGTCACTGCTGCGACAGCCCATCCCGCGGTCGATCCTCCTTCACCTGTACCTGGAAGGCCCCACCCGTCCTACGGACCTCGCCAGTGCGGTCGGGACGAGCGGTCCCAATCTCTCCTACTTCCTGAAGAGGCTCGAAGGAGCCAACTCGGTCCGTCGGGACGGCCAGGGACCTACCCGCGTCGTTCGATTGACGGACCCGCCGCAAGTTCACCAACTTTTGATGCTATACGCTCCCCTTCCTGAGTCAACGATCGACCGGTTCGTTCGGTTCTGGGCTGAACTCCATCCGTGACGTGGCTTCAACGGCTGTTCGGAAAGGGTTATGGCGGTCGCCCGCCGGAGTTGCCCCAGTCCATGAACTTCTCCGGCCCGCCACCGCGCTCGCCCCGATCGACGCGGTACTGGGGGTCCGTCGTTCTCGTCGCGGTCCTTCTAGGATCGAGCCTGATGGCCCTTCCGCTGACGGCAGCGCTCGAGGTCTCTCCCATGTCGGTGGTTCCTACCATTCAGCCATGGGCGTCCAACGATACGGGCCGGGTGGTCGTAACGTTCCAGTCCCCGTTCCCCGCCGTTTCACTCGAACAAGATGCGAATCAGTCCGTGGTGGCGAGCCTACAGGTGGATTCGCTGGAGGAGCTCACGCCGGTGAGCTCGAACCATCCCGCGGTAGTAGCCGTCGCCGACCCCGTGGGTTCCGAGTTCAATGGGACGCCTCCGCCGACCGGGCCCGGGCCCTGGTCGTTCAACCTGAGCGCGGATCTCGTCGTTCGAACCGCCACGTCGGGCCTTTGGAACGGGTCCTCAGGCCCGCCCACCGGCATCGTTGGGTCTGTGAGCGGCGTCGTCACGCTCAACGTCAATTATACGCTCGAACCCGCAGCGAATGGCACGGTCGCGGTGTTGATCGGGTGGACGATCGGAAACTGGCCATGGCACTCCCCGACGGACGTGCTGGCCCTGGAGTCCCACTTTGCCATGACACCGGCGGATGCCCTCTGGACCTGTACGGGCCCGAGCGTCCTCGAAGATTCCGTGAGCGCCTGCTCGGGTCAGCAGCTTCCCCAAAACGGGGGGGCCATACTCTGGAGCGACCTTTTCTCGGGAGTCGAAGCCGACAACGGGACCGGTCCGATCGCTGCCGTGACGTGGGCCCCGACGCTGGACCTCGGCGGGTCGCTCGGCGGCTCGGCTCATGTGACAGCCGGGGTGAACGAAGCGGGCTTGGGCGAAGGAGAGATCGTCGTGGGCGGGGTCGGTGATGGCGCGAGTGAGGTCACCGGTCACATGACGATCGCTCTCGCCTCTCACCCCCTCAGCCTTCCCGTCATCGTCCCGGCGATCTGGACTGGCGATGCGGTCGTCTATGGCGGGGCCGCTGCCGCATTCGCCGTGCTCGCCGTACTCGCCGTCCTAGGGTTCCGCCGGCGGGAACGACAAGTTCTCGAAGAGCTCTAGGTCCGTTCGCGAACGAGTGGGAAGAGGATCACGTCCTTGATGGACGGGATGCCCGTCACGGCCATCATGAGGCGTTCGATCCCCACTCCGAATCCCGTGGCCGGCGGCATGCCGAACCTCAGCGCCTCCACGAAATCGGCGTCGTAGCGGTACGTGTCCTCCGGCCCTCCCTGGAACTGGGTGCGGAATCGGCGTTCTTGCTCGTCCGCGTCGTTGAGCTCGGTGTAGGCATTCCCCACCTCGTATCCCCGGCAAAAGACCTCGAACCGCTCCACCCGGCCGTCTCGGTCCCTATGTCGCTTGGCGAGGGGGGTCGTCGTCTCCGGGAAATCCATCACGAAAGTCGGTCGTTCCAAGTGCGGCTCCACGAAATGCTCGAAGAGCTTGTCGAGGAACCGACCGGCCGGCGAAGAGTCGGGGACGGTCGCGCCGATCCCTCGCGCGAGACCTCGCAACTGATCGACATCCTTGCCGAGAATATCGGTGATGCCCGAGCGCTCCTCGAGCTCGTCCACAAAGTCCACGACGGCGAAGGGGGGGCGGAAGAATTCCGGCGCCTCCGCCGCGCTCGGTAACGAGGGAAGCAACGTCGCGACGTGTTGGGCGAGTCGTACATAGAGGTCCTGAACCATCCGTTGCATGTCACGGTAGTCCGCGTAGGCCCAGTAGAGCTCCAGCATGCGGAACTCGGGCGAGTGGGTGGAGTCGAGGTCCTCGTTGCGGAAGCAGGGCCCGATCTCATAGACGCGTTCGAGACCGCCTACCAGGAGCCGCTTCAACGGGAGTTCGAGCGCGATCCGAAGTTGGACCTCGGCGTCAAGGTAGTTCGACCACGTGACGAACGGAGCGGCGGTGGCTCCGCTGGCCACGGGTCCCAGCACGGACGTGTCGACCTCCAGGAATTCACGTTCGCTGAGAAAGCGCCGAACCTCGGTCACCAGGGCCGTGCGCGCCGCGAACCGTGCGCGCGATTCGACCGAGGAGAGGAGGTCGACGTAGCGGCGACGGATCCGGTCCTCGGGATCCTTCAGACCATGAAATTTTTCAGGGGGAGGAGCAAGGGCTTTGGCCAACACATGAAGGTGCTGGACCTCGACGGAGGGTTCACCACGTCGGCTGCGGGCCGCCCTCCCGTCGGCACCGACGATGTCACCGGGGTCGATCATGGCGAGCCAGTAGTTGTACGACTCTTCGCCCATGGTGTCCGGTCGAAGCAGAAGTTGGAGACCGCCGGACCGGTCCTCGAGATCGATGAAGCTGGTGCGACCGTGCGAGCGGATGGCCACGATACGGCCGGCTACGCGAAAGGAGTGCGCGGCATCGGCCGCACCGGGTGGGAGAGCGATCACGGCCTCGGCGACAGCAGATAGTGGGACACGCCCCTCGAAGTTCCAGGGATATGGCTCGTGCCCCTCCCGACGGAGCTTCTCGACCTTTGCCCGGCGCTCTTGGACGAGGTGTGAATCCTCTTCCGCCATCGTCCCCGGGGGAGACTCTGGGGGGAAAAACTTGGCGACCGGAGCCTTAGCTTGCCGCGCCTTCGAGCGTCAAGCGTTCCGCTCCGCCCGGCCGTAGCAGGATGAGCTCATCGACGGGAGGCGTACTACCGGCGGGACCGGGCTCGTGCAGCAGGAGGAACGTGCCAAAGAAGAACTCGGCGGTCGCGTCACCGCCACCGATCCCGTAACTCACGTAGTCGGCAAAATAGACGTGGACCTGACCCGAGCGATGGCGCTTCAGAGCGGCCAGGAAGCCGTGCAGGGCCTCCGGCCCCTTTCGCTGAACCTCCTCGATCAGGTCACGAAGAATGGGTCGCTGAGAAAGTCCTCCGAGGCCGTCGTAGGCGAGATAGACGGCGGGCCCGGGCTCAAGCGTCACGATGTCGAGTCGGAGAACGCCTTCAACCGCCTTGGTCCGCATGGGAACTTCGCTACTCGGGACGTGTTATGAAGACTTCGGCCGAGGATGAGCGCCGAGGGACTCTCGCCGATGGCTAGCTTCTACCCTCAGGGGTCTCGAGCTGCACGCGCCCACGGAGGCGTACCCGGTGCCAGGTA
>JBAUTP010000186.1:0-2332 GCA_049582265.1 Thermoplasmata archaeon | reverse complement strand
GTATCATTCCTAGGCCGGCAGCGGAGGTGCCTCCTGAAGCTGCACCATTGCGGTTCGGGGAACGCCATTTCGCACGAGACCGATGTCGACGCGACCCCCGATTGGCACGTGAGCGAGCGCCTTCAGGAGATCTGGAAGGGAATGTACCGAGGAGGGTCCGACGCGTTGAATGACGTCCCCCGTCGAAATCGAGGCCTTGGTGGCCGGACCGTCCTCGACGACTTCCATCACCAAGACGCCCCACGTCGTGGCCAACCGGAACCGCCGCGCGACGGACGCATCCACCGCCAGCCCAGATATTCCAAGCCACGGTCGAATGACGCGTCCTCCGGCAAGGATCTGGTCCATCACCCGACGGACTGCGTTGGACGGAATGGCGAAGCCGACACCCTGCGCATACGGGATCATGGCGGCGTTGATACCAATCACCTCTCCTCGAAGGTTGGCGAGCGGGCCCCCGCTGTTCCCGGGATTGATGGCGGCGTCGGTCTGGATGAGCCCCTCGAAGATGAAGTCCGACCCGGGGAGCGGGCGCCCGAGCGCGCTCACCACGCCCAGCGAAACGGAAGGTCCCCCGGGCAGCCCGAGGGAGTTTCCGACAGCGAGCGCGAACTGACCGGTACGCAGTCGGTCGGAATCGGCCAGGTCGGCGGCGGGCAGGTCGCGCCCATCCACTCGTACCACTGCGAGGTCCGTCGCCGCATCGGCACCCACCACCTCCCCCGAACGGTCAGTTCCGTCGGCAAGGCGTACATCGACGCGGCCGGTCCCCTCCACGACGTGGTGGTTGGTTACCAAGAACCCTCGGCTCGCGACGATGATCCCGGTGCCGGCTCCTCGAACGCCAGGGTTGCCCCGTGTTCTTCCGCGACCCTCGAGGGGTCGACTCACGGAGACGACCGAAGGCCGAAGTCGCTCCACCGCCGCCGTGAGGTCCTCCTCGAGAGCGATGAGACTCATCGAAACACCTCGAGTTCGGAGCGACCCCGTGGTTTCCTCGGCGGAAGTCCTACCAGGGGATGGGCCCGGGGGGACGCGGCCCCGAGGGCGGTCCGGTCTCTGGCCCCAGCGGGAGTGGCATCCCGCTCACTCCTTCAGTAGCGCGTCGATCCGGGCCAAGACCTCAGATTCGGTCTTATCTCCCTGTCGACCGCCTTCCCATCGAGCGTTCACGAGCGCCACGAGCTCCTGAGCCAGCTTGTCCATCCAAGGCCCCTCTTGGGTTTCGAACTTCTTCTTGATCTTTTCACGAAGCAGCTCATTGTACGCCCGATATGCGCTCCACACCCACGGTCCATACGATTCCTTCTCTCCCGACCAGTGTTCTCCTGACATAGTTCGTCACTCCGTTTGGATGGTCGGGTCATCTCCCAAGTAGGGATATTGAGCGGAGCCGGGAAAACTCAGTCACAGGGAGATCGGACGGTCAGTTGACCCACACGCTCGGAGCGGAGGCAGCGAACGGGACGACACCACCCTGCGCCGGCGCGCTCGGAGCGAACCGAGGAAGTCGCTCCAAGGCGAACCGTAGCATGTCGTGGGCCGCTCGCTCGACGGCCGAGCGACGGGCGTCTCCATGCAGCCGATCGACGTACACCCTCAACATCCGACCGTGAACCGACAACATGACGTGGCCACTCCCGTCCTCCACCGACCAGACTAGGGTGGGTTCGCCCGGACGCTCGTGGATCCCGACCCAGCGCAGTTGACCGAACCAGCGTCCCACCAGGCCCCCGAGCACCGCACTGGCGGTCGTCCCTGGGACGAGCTCCACCGAGGCAACCAGCGACCGCGTCGGCTCATCGCGACCGGGGATCGTGCCCGTCGGGCGGTCACCGACCGCCATGTATCCTGTCGGTCCCCGGCGTACGAGGCCATCGCGCTCGAGCCGCCGAAGAGCTCGCGCAAGAGATTCGGGATGCGCGTTGAGCGCCCGCTTGAGACCATTGAACGCGATCGTGCCTTGATGATCGATGAGCACATCGATGACCCGGTCATCCAGCCGGCCCATCATCTCGCCGTCCCGCTGATCCGTCTGCATCGTGGTGTGGCTCTCGAAGTTTCATAGTCACGAGGCGAGATAATCTCTCGCTCCTCTCACCCCGCCCGCCAGCAGATTACGCGGGGGCTACACGAAGAGAACCGTGGGACGGTCGACCCTAGAAGTCGGCGAGACGCCGTTGGGTTTTTTGAGCGCCCCGGGGCTTGGGGGGGGCCGGCGCCGGTAGCGCGTCGGCCGGGCCCGGGTCTGTCGGGGGGCTTTCCCTCCTCGGGGGCGCACCGTCGGTCGCGTCCTCTCGTTCGACGCGACCGCGTACGGATAGGACCTCGT
>JBAUTP010000185.1:0-3071 GCA_049582265.1 Thermoplasmata archaeon | reverse complement strand
GCGACGAGCGTCGGCGGCCCGTCCGGCGAGACCTATGTCTTGATCGAGGGCTCGGACGAAGGCATTCGACAGGCAGAGAAGCTTCTGGCTACGGTCGGAACGAAGGTAGTCGCCGCCGATGCCGAGCCGCTCTATCGGCGTTTCAAAGAGGAAGAGGACCAGGCCTCGAGCGGTATGGGCCTCTTTTTCACCGAGTGACCCGAGCTCATTCTGACGGTGCCGGCTCGGGGCTGTCGGCGTCCTCACCACCCGAGAACGAACGCTGGACCGCGCGGTACAACTGCTCCATGCCCGTTCCGTCGCGCCCTGACGTTGGGATGAGCGTTGCTAGGGGCGCCATAGTTTCCATGGCGCGGAACATTTCGGTCGCCAACTGGACGTCCGGGGTGGGGCTCTCTTGAGTGATCGCGTCATAGAGCTGGTTCACGTCATCGCCCCATCCGACGATCTGTTCGGACTGCTCCGAGGAGAGGATATCGCACTTGGTGAGAAGGTTGAGCGTAGCCAACCGGAATCGGAACTCGACCGTTGCGCTGAACATCAGGAGGGAGACGAACCCCGAGGCGGTTCGCGCGAGCGCTGGGTCGAACAAGAAGGCGATCATCGATCGGTCGCCGCTCAGCGCCTCAACGATGGCCCTCGACGACTCACGGAACGCAAACAGTTCGACCTGGCCCGGCGTATCCACCAGCACAAAGTCCGAGCGGAACCCTGAGAGAACCTGCTTCACGTCGAAGATCTTGAGCGCGATCATGTCAGCCGCGGCGACCTGGGCTCCGTTCGGTCCGAGCCCGTGGTCTTGCATGACCTCCGAGAGCCGCACCCAGTCACGGATGTCGATATCCGGTTGAAAGTCCGGATTCTCGTTTCCTGGGTCCAGGTTCACCACGACCGAATTGTACCCGTTGGTCTCGAGCCACCGATTGAACGCAATGACGAGGCTGGTCTTCCCGGCGCCCGCCGTGCCGGAGAAATAGATCGTTCCCGGGTCTTCGCTCGGCACCTACGCTCCCCGAGGTCGACTGGGTTGACGCTTGAGCTCGCGGGCTAGATCGCGAAGGAACCGTGCCTTCGGGACGCCTCCCTTCTTCGTTACCTTGACGCGGCCCGCGTAGGCGTGGAACTGTCGCGGGTAGTGCTTCGTGGGCTCCGGGACCGCCTGGTAGCCGAGCGTTTTCGCGGCCGCGACGATCGCTTCGAGCGTCACTTCGTTCGGTGCCTCGCCGGCGGGCACCCGACGTCCGAGCGAGCGAGGGACCGAACGCGCCAGATAGGCAGGGTAAACGAGGAAGTACTCGGGCATCGGTCGAGCGGGTCGCGACCTACGCCGTGGTCGCGGGTTTCTCGACCCGGACCCCGTTCAGTACGCCATCCTGTCCGGGGCGTGAACGGACGACCACGAGGCCGATGTCGGTCTCGAGAATCGCGCCACGCGTGATGACGTTTCGTTGCACGTAGTTCGGGTTCGCTGGATTCTCGCGAACGGTGACGACGTGGGCGGATCGGCTGGTCTTGGTCGCGGGGTCGTAGACATTGATGGTGGAGCTCGTGAGAACTCGCAATTTCTGGTTGCCGCCCCGCACGCGGTACCGTTTCACGGTTCCACTTCCGACCGTCGCGTGCTGGAGCTCGCGGCCGATCTCGAACCGGCGCTTTCCTCGGTTCGGCCGAAGGCGGCCACCGGTGCGTTTGCGTCGCGATCGTCCCTGCCAAATGCCCATCGTTGGTACCGGGGGGTCGCGGAGCGGAGGACTCTATAAGACCTTTGGGCGAACGGGACGTCGACCACTCCCGTCATAGAGGGATTAAGGAGGGTCCCGATACCGGTCCCCATGCCGGAATGGGAACCGCAGGCCGACATTGCCGCGGTGGACACTTCGGTGCTGGGCCTCGATGAAGCGGGCCGTGGCAGTCTTATCGGCCCGCTGGTCGCGGGCGGTTTTTGTACCCCGTCGCAGCAGATCCCTGCCTTGGGGCTGCTCGGGGTGCGTGACTCCAAGCGACTCAGTCCTGCCGAACGAGCACGGATCTTCCGCGAACTCCCTCGGATGGGCCGATGCTTCACGCGTATCTTGTTGCCACCGCTCGTGGACCAATGGGTGGACCAGGGGCGCCTCAATGATCTCGAAGCTCAAACGTTCGGACGCATCGTCCGCCAGGCGGCTCCCGACCAGGCGTTCGTCGATGCTTGCGACCCCGTGGCCCTTCGCTTCGGGACTCGCGTCCAGCGTTGGTCGCGCACCACCACTCCCGTGATCGCGCGGCATCATGCGGACCGGGACCTTCTCGTCGTAGGGGCGGCGTCGATCATCGCCAAAGTGACGCGTGACCGATGGATCCAGCGCCTCGGGCGACGGCTCACGACCGACGTCGGGAGCGGATATCCCTGCGATGGGCGCACCCTGGCGCACGTCCGCGACGTCTGGCAAAGCTCGGGATCCTTACCGAACTATGTCCGCCATTCCTGGTCGACCACGGAAAGACTTAAACCGCGTCCCCCGGCTGTTGCACTGGAGACCTTCGCGCCATGATCGAAGAGACGCTCGTCGGGGTCGTCGAGCGCTTCAATCGTCATACCGAACGAACCCCTGCTGTCAAGGAGGAACTACACGGGATCGAGCGCACGATCGCGATCCATCTCAGCGATGGTCCGAGCTACGCGGTCGACCTCCGCGAAGGGAAGCTCATCAACCTACGAACGGCGGACCACATCAAGGCCGACGTCACGATCCGAACGGATACGCAGACCTTCCAACACCTGGTCACGAAAGAGATCGGCCCCATGAAGGCCCTTGTCACGCGTAAGCTGGCGATCGATGGTTCGCTCGAGGACAAACTGTTGTTCCGTAAGCTCTTGTGAGAAGGGCGCTGAATGGTCGCCCCACGGGGATAATGTGAACCGTTAGGGCAGGAAGACGCAGGCCGCGATACAGACTCCGTAGTGGTCCATCGGGATCACGATCTCTTCCGCGCGATAGTGGATCCTTTTGAGCTCGACGCCGCGGAAGTGCGCGATCTCTTCCATCCGCCAGCGCAGAAATTCTTTGAGCGACTTCTGGGTCCCATGGACA
>JBAUTP010000184.1:0-3954 GCA_049582265.1 Thermoplasmata archaeon | reverse complement strand
TTCTCTCGGTACGTTCCTCTACCATCGTTTTCCACCTGTCCGTTGGGACCCTCCGATGAAGGGATTCGAGCCGAGTGGTGGTATATATACAACCCAATAAGTGCATACCAAGTATGCGTGTTATGCATTGTATGTACCTCCAGGTAACACCAAGGGCCGGTTGAGCAGGTCGATCCAAGGGCGGACTCGCGCGGGAACATCGCAGCGCCCCAACCGAATCTTCCGGCTGACCCGCCGGGTGGGGGAGATGAGGGCGCGCCCACCTAGAAGGGTAAAGGGTAGTGACCGCATACATGCTCTAGCGTCATGTCCGCTACGACCATCCGCATCGACACCGACACGAGGGACCGACTTCGAGCTCTAGGTCGGATGGGGGAGGCGTATGACGATGTCATTCGGCGGCTCCTGGATTCGAATCGGTCCCTCCCCACCATGGTGGGTGAAACAGGTCGACGGCCGCTGGTTGCACCGCCGAAACCTCTGTTTGCCCACCAAGAACGGAAGTAGCGGACCGGCCCGGGCCGCAGAGCCACGGAAGCTCGGCTTCAAGGTGCTTTCCAGAAGAACCAAATACGGCAGGGCCAAATGGTGCGTTCGTGCCCGATGACTTTGGAGGGCCACCGTGGCATGAGCTCGCATCGACCGTGCTCCAACGCTCGCTTGGCCTACGGTCGGGACAAAGCGTGATTATCGAAACGTGGACGCACACGCTTCGCGCCGCCGAAATCCTCTCCGTCGAGGCCCGACGACTTGGTATCCGTCCGCTGATTCTCCACGTACCCGAGTGGTCGTTTTACGAGTCTCAGCGGACGGCCACCCCGTCCGACGCCAATGCGCTCGCGAGGGCGGAGTTGGCGGCGGCCGCGGCGTCCGACGGGTACATTCTGCTGCCTCCGGGACCCGAGGATCATCGGCGTCGTGAGGGACTATCGCGAGCTCATCGTCAGGCGTACGTTCGGCGTCAGTCCGACTGGCATCGAATCCTCGTCCACAACGCCGTGCCCTCCGTTCACTTAATGGCGGCTTCCGTTACGGCTTCCGCCGCGCGCCACTACCGCGTCGATCTTAAGTCCTGGCGAAAGGAGAGTTTTCGTGCGAGTGCCGTTCCTCCGAACCGACTCCGGCGAGAGGGTCGACTGCTTTCCAAACGGCTGCAGCAGGGCCATCGAGTAACGATCACACATGCGAACGGTACGCACCTCGAGTTGGGCCTCGCCGGTCGACTTCCACTGATTGATGACGGCAAAGTGGACGCCCACGACGTGAGGAACGGACGGATCGGCTCCGTCGTTCCCGGCGGATACCTTTCCGTGACCGTTGATGAACGGATCGCCGAAGGCAAGTTCGTTTCGAATCGCCCGTCACGCCTTCGACGGGGACTGATGTCCAACCTGCAATGGACGTTCCGAAACGGTCGGCTCGCCCATCATGAAATCGGGAGGGGAAAGACACTTTTTGACGATTCGTATCGAACGGCCGGGCGTGAGAAGGACCGTCCGGCAGTGCTCCTGATCGGGCTGAATCCCGAGATCCGCGATTTTCCGTTGGCGGAGGACCAGGAGTCTGGGGTCGTCACCGTTGAGATCGGTCACAACGAAGACTTCGGAGGGAGAACGCGAGGAACCTTCCGTTCCTTCGCCACGCTTCGGGGCGCAGATCTGTACGTCGACGATGAGTTGCTCCTTCGCCGCGGCCGTCGGATCTGACGACCTGCCATTCGGGAGCACGGAGAGCCGGTTCGGTGTGATGGGGGGGCGATCGCCCGTCCGCAGTCATCGACCGCAGAAGCTTCGGCGGGTCGACGACCGACGAACCGTGCACCGGGAAGGAATGATGGGCGGGGCAGGTTTCCTTGGATTGAGGGGCCTCCCTCCACGCGCCAGCTCGGCGTCGGCGGACGGCCGATACCACAGATTCCAGCTCGATCGCGGGTCGAAGGCGCCGTGAACGCGGGAGCAGAGGTTCCGTCGAATCCCGTGTATGGCTAGGAGGGCCGGAGCCATGTATCTCCGGGGTCTGGCGATGACATGGCAAACGACCGAGTATCTGCCGCATCGCGCACCAAGCTGGCCCGATCCGTGCTTCAGAAGAACCTGCAGGTTCGCTCTGGAGAACATGTTACCGTGGAGGGGTGGACCCATACGCTACCCTGGGCAGTTGCCTTCGCACGCGAAGCACGCCGAATGGGCGCTCAGCCGTTGATCCTCTACGAGGATGAATCGGCGTATTGGGACTCCGTCGATAATGGCGAGCTAGGGGTACTGGGCAAACCCGCCCGACACGAGTGGGCCGCGCTCGGCGAGACCGACGTCTACGTCCACATGTGGGGCCCGGGAGATCGCGTCCGACTTAACCAACTTCCGGACGAAAAGGGAAACCGCATCTTCGAGTTCAACAACAAGTGGTACTCAGCGGCGGCGAAAGCGGGCCTTCGCGGAGCCCGAATGGAGATCGGACGCATCTACCCCTCCTTGGTACGGGCCTACGGAGTCCGCGAGTCGAAATGGCAGCAAGATGTGATCCAGGGCACGCTGGTCGACCCGAATTTTCTGGCTAAGGCTGCCGCTCCGCTCGTGAGGGCTCTCAGCAGAGGAACCAAGCTCAGGATCCATGACGATAAAGGAACGGACCTCACTCTGGGGCTGGCGCATCGGAAGGTCCAAGTGAGTCGGGGTCGGACCAGCCCTGCCGACCGAAAGCGGCCATTCAACGTGCTCGTCACCCTCCCCTCCGGGGCTGTTCGCGTCGCTCTCGATGAGTCGGTCGCCGACGGAACCCTCGTCGGAAATCGGACGTGCTACTACGACGATGGCATCGCCACGGGCGCAACGTTCCGTTTTCGTGCGGGAAAGCTTACCGACGCCGAGTTTGACAGGGGAGGAGAAAGGTTCTCAGAGCCTTTCAAGGCGGCCGGAAAGGGACGGGACCAACCTGGGTGGCTCGGCATCGGACTGAATCCAGCGCTGAACAATACTCCGCAACTGGAGGATGTGGAACAGGGAGCGATCACGGTGTCGGTTGGAGGAAACCGAAATCTCGGCGGTCGAAATGAAGCCCGATTCTTCGGTTGGGTCGTCAATGCTGGGGCGACGGTTGAAGTAGATGGCACGGCGTTGAAGCTCGGCAATTGAGCCTCTCGGCGGCGCCAGTTCCATCGCGCCCCGCGCGGGCCGTTGGATCGACGGGCCTTGCGGACTGACTCACACCCGCCCGCGGTTACTGCCAAGATCGCCTATCGCCCGAGCACCGCTTCTGGGCCTGCTAGGATTTCCCAAGGTTCGATGCTGGCGACACGAAGAATTCCGGCCTTCATCCATGGGTCCTCGAGCAGCCTCTTCCGGACATCGCTGTCGCTCTCGGCATCGACGACCAGCATGGCCCGATGCGTGCGGCCACCCCGGAGTGGCCCGCCAACTAGGAGGAAGCCTTCCTCGGCGAGGGCATTGACGAAGGCGGCGTGCTCTATCCACATTTCCTGCTCGCGCATCGAGACCCGTGCATTCCACGTGGGGCCCTGCTCATTGATGACGACGAAGTACTTTTCTTTCCAGATCATCTTTCTCAGATGCCCGTTCCTCTTAGCGAGCTGGTCGACGCTGGCAGGCACCCACCCGGGAACGCTGACCGAGGGAAAGGCGTTTCCGGTGTCCCGCAGGGGTGCCCGTCGAAGAACGCTTTCGAAGGACGGGCGGTGACGTGTTCGGTAGCTGGGCGGCCCGGTGTTGTTCAATCCTCGACGTTGCGCGGACGACGAACGGTATGTTGAAGATCAACGCGACGAGCCATTGTATTGTTGGGAGGTAGATGAACCCAAAGGGTTGGCGTTTTTCGAACTAGGGGCCACCGCATCCCTCCCGACCGTTCTCTTGGTTTGTCGCCTTCGAGCTGACGTCGCCTTCGAGTGCCCGCCCCGGTTACGCGGAGGTAGTCAGCGGGTTCGGAGACGGAGCGCGG
>JBAUTP010000183.1:0-2836 GCA_049582265.1 Thermoplasmata archaeon | reverse complement strand
TCCTGGGTCGTGACGCCGGCCGTCGCGGTCCCCGAGACCGCGGAAACGTTCGTGATGTACTGGAAGAACGTCATGTGAATGAGAGGCTCGGGCCTGGGCACCGTTTGCTTCGAGGAGACGTTCGAGGGGAAGGTGAACACCCATACCGGGGGGCTCACCATGACGGAGCCGGCGCCGCTCTGGGTCATCACGACCGCTCCGCTGTCGAGGGCGATGGTCGTGCTGGGAAGATAGCGGTTGTTGAGCGTGGCCACGATGGAGTTGAGCCCAACGATGGGGACCGTCACGAAGGTCGTGAACGCGCACGACGTATAGGGGGTCACGATCCAGCGCTCATTGAGAGTGTTTCCCCCCGCTGCATTCGAGTACGCGTTGGGGATGCCGGTGGCATTGTAGTACGTAAGATCCTGCGTCACCCCGGTTCCGGCTCCGAACGAGACGGTGGCCGTGTCCGTCCCTTGCGTAGCGGCCGAAGGACAGATCATGTTGGGTGCGGTCAAGGACGTTGGAACGAGTTCGGTGTTGACCAACAGGGGAGAGCCCGACGCGGCGCCCGAGTACACAAAGTTGTAGGAATCCGTCTGGCCGTAGAGATTGACATTGAGCGTCTCGGCCGCCGTGGGGGTCGACGTAATCAGGATCGTCACGGTGTCGCCAGTACCGTTGACCTGGAGAAGGGTCTGTCCGACGTCCCCGCTCGCGACGGTCAGTTGGACCACGTCGTTATTGCCAGTGACGTTGTAGAACGTGGGGCAACCACCCCCGGCGACGGTCGGGGTCAGTGTCGCGGCCGAGCCACTGAAGTTGTAACTAAAGTAGCCCACGCTAGGGCATACCGCACACACCCCGCTACCCAGTAGGAAGCAACCGCCCACCGGCTGGCTCCAATTGACCAGCACCGGTGTGCGCTGATTGAGCGAGATCCCGGCGGAAGGAGCGATCCCCCCCGTGACGTTGGCTCCTTCGGCGGTCAAGGACCCGGACGACTGAAACCCGAAGGGAGGAACCGAAGGCGAACCCAAGGTGATAGGGGACGTCACCGGAAGCGGGAGGCCTTCCTCCAGGGCCTGCGCCGAGACGATCGCTTGAAGATGAGAGAACTGGTTCTGTACCTGCAGCACATGCTGGAACTCCTGTTGCGTCTGGGCGGGAGGTAGTTCGTAGACGATGTAATTCGAGATGAACGACACCACGAGCAGTAAGCCGAAGAGGGTCGCGACCGCGCTGACCTGACCCCGTCGCCCGAGGCGACGCCACGCTCGGCCCTTGGCGCGTCGGCTCACGGTAGGAAAGCTCCCGAAAGCTGTAGTACGCCGGTAAGGGCTATTTAAACCCCCCGCGCGACCTTCTCTCTTCGGGTTCGAGGGGCGTATATGGGAATGTATCCCCGAGGCATCTCCGGATCGCTCTGGCATGCTAGTCCTCGGCCGCCCGAGACCATTCTTTCGCCTTCCGAAGGGTTCCCCAGGTCGCATGCGTGACGAGGTCGAGAGCTACTCCGCTCACGAGCGTGTACGTCGTGTTCCAAACCGTTCGGGCGCGGCGTGCGTCGGTATGTGCCACCTCGACGATCGCTCGCCGTCGGCCCAGGCGGATGACGCGGACCCAGGGATCGGGGTGTTCCAGCGTCCGAAGGCGCTCCGCGAGCACCTGTTCAAGACCTCGTGGGGAAAGGGTTCGGTCGCCCGTCAGCTCAACGCCGATATATCGGGGACGGACAGGGGATCTACCGGACGAGGTCGATGACTTCCTCGGACTCACCGGCCGCGTAGCCCCCCTTCTGTCCCAGAAGGCTCGTAGCGCGGACTCCCGTGATGATCAGCAACACCTTGATCGTGTTCTCGAGCTCCGCCGAGTTCTCCACTGAGCATCCCCAGATGATCCGGGCCCGCTTCGAGATCTTTCCACCGACGAGCGCTGCGGCCTTCTCGGCCTCGGAGACGGTCATGGTCGGTCCTCCGATCACACGCACCAACGCGCCGGTCGCGTCCTTGAGCTCGACACTTCCCAGGAGGGGCGACGTCAAGGCTTCCGTTACCGCTTCGGTCACCCGGTCGGTCGCGCTCTCGCTCTCGCCGAGACCGATGAGAGCCACTCCGCCATCCTTCATGACGGTCAGAATGTCCGCGTAATCGAGGTTGACGAGGCCGGGCTTGGTCACGATCTCGGTGATGCCCTTGATCCCTGTCATCAGGACGGCGTCCGCGAGCTTGAAGGCGGCATCGAGTGGCATGCGCGGAACGAGCTCGAGCAGCTTGTCGTTCTGGATCACGATGGTCGTGTCACAGACACGGCGCAGGCGCTCCAGGCCATCGCGAGCCTGTTCCATCCGGGCGGCCCCCTCACCGGCGAACGGAAGAGTGACGACACCCATCGTGAGGGCGCCGGCTTCCTTCGCCAGACGAGCGACGAGGTGAGCGGAACCGGTGCCGGTCCCGCCGCCCATGCCGGCGGTCACGAAGACGATGTGCGCTCCCTGGAGAAATTGACGAATCTCTTCCTCGTTCTCACGGGCGGCCTCTTCCCCAATTTCCGGGCGGGCTCCAGCGCCGAGACCCTTCGTGGCGCGGCGTCCGATGAGCACCTTGCGTGGGGCATGGACGGTCAGAAGGTGCTTCGCGTCGGTGTTGATGGCGCACATCTCGGCGCCTTGGATGCCTTCCTCGACGCAGCGGTTGATCGTGTTGGAACCGGCGCCACCACAGCCGATGATTCGAATGTTGACCTTGAGGGTCTCCGCGAGCTTAGCCAGCTCCTCGTCGTCCACACTATGGTAAGAGTTCGTCGGTGCAGGCTTCTTCTCTTCCACCAATGCCTGATTCTCTTGGTGCTTCGC
>JBAUTP010000182.1:0-2562 GCA_049582265.1 Thermoplasmata archaeon | reverse complement strand
GACTTCGCCTCCTCGGTGTCCGACGACGTTCTGAGCTCGACGAGGGAGTCGTTCAAAGCCTCGTGCGCGCCGGCTTGTGGGACGAGGTGAAAGACAATATCGATGCACCGGGCACCAGTCTGTCGGGCGGTCAACAGCAACGGCTCTGCATCGCGCGAGCCCTCGCACTCGACCCCGAAGTCCTGCTCATGGACGAGCCCTGTTCCGCGCTCGACCCCATCGCGACGGCGAAGATCGAACGGCTCATCTCGGACCTCAAGCGACGGTATACCGTGGTGATCGTGACGCACAATCTTCAGCAGGCGCATCGCGTTTCGGATTTCACCGCATTCTTCTACCTGGGAAAACTGGTCGAGGTCGGCACGACGCAACGGATCTTTTCGGAGCCGGGTGAAAAGCTCACCGAGAACTATGTAACCGGACGATTCGGCTGAGAAAGAGCTGGGCGATCGGTGTGACGATCTAAGGGTCCGCTTCCTCGCCAGGAGAAGTGACGGGAATGGGGGGGACGCTTACGAAGGAGCCGGCAAGGGTCCCGTACTGGAACCTGCCCGTCGGAACCCTCGTCCCAACGTTCATTTATCCGGCGGACCTGCCCGGTTCATGACAATGCCGTCGGTGTGCGAGAGCTGCCATACCCCGCTTGAGAAGGGCCAAACGACCTGTCCTGCGTGCGGTCACGTTACCCCCATCGCCGAGGCCACGGGTGGAAGTGGAGCCGAGCACGTCGGGGGCAGCGGAGCCTGACCACTGAAATCCGCCTATCTTCCCCGCCTGTTGCGCCGTTGCGTCACGCGAGTCGCGCTACAGGCCTGACCGGGCCGACCGGGACCACCTACCTATCGGAGGGGGCCTCCCGCTTGGCCCTCCGACGGGCAGGATCGATCATTGGAGTAGGGCTTCCGGGGCGATAGGTAATGTCGAACGTGGGTCCAAGCGTGCGGATTGTTCCATCCGCGGACTCAGTGCGCGGATTCCACTTCGAGCCGAAGTGTATCAAAGTTAAGAGGACAGGCAGAACGTCGGCTCCTTTTTGGGCCAATTGCCACCTCGTGTAGGCCCGCGTCTGTTCCGCTCTGACGATGAATCCATTGCGTTCTAGCTCCGCAAGTCGCATCGCGAGTATCCTCTTGCTCATCCCTCGATTGTTCCGGAGCATCTCGTTGAACCGTTGCGCCTGACCGAGGGCGATGTTCATCAGAACCAACAGGGCCCACTTTCGTCCTAAGACTCCGAGACTCGCTTGGACCGGGTACGCGGAGAAATTGAGTCTGACAAAGATTCGCTCCCGTCGACGAGAAATGGCAACCAAGGGTGACCTACTTTGATTCGCCTACCGACACATATAGACCGAGTCCGATGGGACTCTCCACCGGAGGGTGTGTGCGCATGGTCTATCTGAAGGATGAAGGAAGCATATTCGACGCCCCCATCGACGTGGTCTGGAAGTATATCTTTGGTGGCGAGGGCCACGACTCGGTCCATAAGACGACGCGAAACCCGAAGTTCGAGAAGGTCTCGGATATAACTATCATTTACGGCTCGGAGCGCTTCCTTCGAGGGCACTGGGCCCCCGATCGGATGCGCATCTCGATGTTCCCACCTGTCTCGGTCGTCACCGAGTGGCTCGAGGGGGTTCTCGCGGGCTCGAAGCTCGTCTACATCTACTCACCGCAAGGAGACAAGACTCGAATCGACGTCTACGGCGAGTTTACATCGAAAACGCTGCCTCCAAGCGAGGTCGAGGCCGCCGCGCGCGAGTTCTTGGAGAGCGAGTTCCACGACGATGCCCCGGCGGTCCGTGCGGCCGGATTGAAGGGAAAGTGAGTGCGTCCGGCGGCCCAGGGCGATTCTAAGGTGGGTACTCAGGCTTTGGCGGTCGGATCTGCCCGAGCCTTTGTCACGTCAGAGTTCCCAACCGAAGCTCTTTGAGCGCCGATCGGGGTTTTCTCTGTCGTAGAAACGGTGGGCATCGACCCGGCGCTCTCCCGATTCCAATTCCACGTACGCGGCCCCTTTGAGACGCGCCCATCGCTTGGCCTCATCTAGCAGCGACTTTCCAATTCCTTTGGAACGATGCCGCGGATGGACGGCCAAGTCCTCGACCCACGCGCGGAGACCGAACCGAACCGATTCAATGTCCAGATACACCGACACGATTCCCACGAGCTCCTGATCGGATTCGGCGACCAGGATTGCTGCCCTAGGGGATTCAATGACTCGGCGCACTAGATCTCCCGCCCGTTCCTCGTTCCAGTTCGTCGGTCGTCGGCCGGGTGGTTCGAACAGCCACCCATAGGATTCCACCACATGGTCGACATCTTGCGGAGCGGCAGGCCGGACCATGACGGGGGGAGCGGCCATCCGCGGGCGTCATCGAGAGGCCTTTCAATTAGCTTTCTGGGCTTGGAGACAGTCTGCGGTGACCGTCCGGATGGGTGGAAGTGAGAACCTGAGCGTGGATGGTCACGTGCCGCAGTCACTAGGAGGCGGTGATCTCTCCTGCCACTACGCAATCGCCGTGTAGCGTCGGTAGGGTGACATCAAGCGTTACATTGACGG
>JBAUTP010000181.1:0-3558 GCA_049582265.1 Thermoplasmata archaeon | reverse complement strand
GTTGGACGCCGCAACACGGGACCTTTCTTCCCCGCGGGCCAGCCCAAAGTGGAGAGACCGCGAAAGGTCGGGCTCACGCACGTATTGGACCGTCTTCACGGGCTCAATCAGGACGAGATCCGAAGCGTCGCACCGTACATCGACATTGTGAAGATCGGATGGGGTCTGCCACTCCTGGTTTCCAAGGAGGACGTTCGTCGACGCGTTCGGTTCTTTCAATCGCTCAACATCGAGGTCTCTACGGGAGGGACCCTTCTCGAGTACGCGGTAACTCGCGATCGAGTGATCGCCATGCTCGATGAAGCCCGAGAGATCGGGTTCGACCTGGTAGAGATTTCGGAAGGGATCATCGACCTCTCGAGCTCGCAGATCCGTCACTTCGTGGAACAGGCGAAGTCTCGAAGCCTGGGCGTCTTCATCGAAGTGGGCAAGAAAAACCCTCAGAACCAGCTGTCCTTGCGAGAGACGTTGGACCGAATTCGGGATGCCCGCGCGCTCGACCCCCGAAAGGTGATCCTCGAAAGCCGTGAATCCGGTCGCGGGGTCGGAATTTATGACGGCGAGGGCGGGATCAAATGGGACTGGGTGCGGACGATCCTGTCAGACCATCCCCAGGCCGAACTGCTGTTCGAAGCGCCCCTCGAGAGCCAGCAGATCGCTCTCCTCCGCGAATTGGGTGCGGACACGAACCTAGGGAACGTTTCGCTCAGTTCCGTCGCGCCGCTCGCCTCGCAGCGCCTCGGCCTCCGCGGGGACACCTTCGGAACGATCCGAACCTCCCGGACGATCCGGGGGCCACCGGCCACGAAGTTCCTCTACTATCTGCTGGAAAGCTACGGAGGTCTCGACCAGAGCGACCTCGTTCGGCTCTCCCGATTGCCACGGAGAACCGTGCAGAGCGCACTCGAGGAACTCCGCCGCCAGGGATTGGTCTTCGAATCCATATCGATGGTGGACTCTCGCCGGCGAGAATACCGGCTCACCTAGCGCTTCCGTCGGCCTTTCCTGGGCTTCGCGCGATTCGCGGCACGCTCTTCCGCCGCCGTCGGATGGCGGAAGATCTCGACCCAGTTGCCATCCGGGTCTTTCACATGAGCGACCCATCCGTCCGTCACCGCCGGAGAGACTTCCGTCGGGCGACCGCCGGAGGACAGCAAGCGGTGGTACTCGAGTTCGAGCTTCCGGCGAGAGACCTTTCCCAGGAAGAACCCCAGGTGGTCGAGCCCCTCTCCGGGAACGTAGGGTGTTGCGAACTTGCTTCGAGGGGGGTACCAGTTCAGCTCGATCCGCTGGTGCGTGCGAGGGTCTTCGAGCACCACCCAACTGCCGAGGCCCGCCTTCTGACTCTCCGGAGCCGTCATGGCGTCCCCGCGCCCGACCTCCTTCAACCCGAGGACCTTCGTGTAGAACCGCACGGAACGGGCGAGATTCGTCACTCGAATGCCAACGTACCGAAGCGGCACGCCCGACCATCCGGAGGCAAGCATATGACTTCTTTCCGGGGGGATGGATGACCGACGCAGGCAACGGTCGGTGGGTCTGCCCGGTTCTCGACTGGAATGCGAGTCCTGCCTACGATCGGGGAAATCCCCCGAGAAGTTCACGCATCGCGGTGGTCGGGCTTGAAGCGCGGGCAACGGCGCTGGCTACGAGGACGCCTTCACTTCCCAGTTCGAGCGCTCGACGGACATCCGTGCGGTCAACGATTCCCGCGCCGCACAGGACGTGACAGCGGGGGGCTACTTTCCGCACGCTCCGGACCGTGTCACTGACGACCTCGGGCCGGACCTTCGAGACCGAGCGACCTGACCCGATCAATTCGGGAGGTTCGACGGCGAGATAGGGAGGACGGAAACGGGCCAGCCGCCCTGCGTCGCGCGCGTCTCTCGCACAGACCACGGCCACCAGCCCGAGCGCGTTCAACATTCGAACGGTCTTCCCCACCTGACGAGGAGGGACTCGGTGCTCCGAATGGTTCACGAGGCTCCCACGGCCCTCTTGCAGCCGAACGGCCTCGGGGACATTGAAGCCGGTAAATGCCCCCGGGTCGAGGGGATCGACATGCTGGGCAAGAACCGGAAGGTCGAGAGCGTTGGCCAACCGGCCGAGGTCGCCGGGGGCCGGGGCGATGGCGCAGGGAACGTTGAGTTCCCGCGCTAGGCTCTGCAACTTTCGGCCAATCCGTTCGGCTCCCGTTCCGAGCGCTCCGGGATAGGACTTGAGGTTCAGGAGGAACAGCGGAATGCCGAGCGGTGCGCCCCCCGACCTGCCCGGCGTCCGCTGTGCCGTGGAGACGTCAGTTTCGGACGTGCATGGCCTCCGCAGTCTCGTCCTAACGCTCCTTCGCGGGCGCGATCACTCCCGAGGGTTAGTGAACGGGCGCCGTCTTGGCCCGACGAGGGCGTGAGCAAATCGCGTACTCATCTCCATCGAAAAAAACTTCGCGTTCGGGATGCTTTCGTTGGAGCTCGGAGATCTTCGAAAGAACATCTTCCAACGTGGTGTTCTCGTCATTGGGGTCGATCCTCAAATGGATCGTCTTATCCAATTTTTCGGGCGGACGGCCTGTACCCGCCATGAGTTTGGGCAACACGGCTGTACCGGGATGGCTACTAAAATGCTTTGAGGGCCTTTCGGCGAGCGAGCCCTTAAGTGCGAACCAGGACATCGCGCGCGCACACGCGCGCATGCGAGACCGATCCGAACTCCAGCGTGTCGTCTTTGGTCAAACCCGCGTGATCCTCACCCGCGACCTATCGATCATGAACCCCAACCTCGTGGTCGGCGCCCAGGGCCTGGTCGTGGGTAAGCTTGCGAACTATACCCTCAAGGTCGCCTTTCCGAAGGTGACCGTGGGGATCAATTGGCAAGACGCCGACATCGTGGAAGGTAAATCGGGGATGCCCACTGACGCGGACCAGCCTAAATCGATCCCCAAGCCTCGGTCGATCGTCGACGAATAACTCGATCCGGCGCCCGTCCCGGCAAATCCGGGCAGCGGTGGCTTCAAAGAGGGGGAGACGGTCCCCCCGCGGGTGTCCGGCATGCAGCGCACCGCGGGCGTCACGTTCCGCGATTCGATAGGAACCCCGCTCACCCATGACGCCGCCCGTATCCTGCTTCTCGGGAGCGGCGAGATCGGCCGCGAGATCGCCATCGAGGCGATGCGGCTCGGCGCCGAGGTGATCGCTGCCGACCGTTACGCGGATGCGCCGGCCATGCAGGTCGCCCATCGGTCCCACGTCCTCGCCATGACGGACGGCGCTGCCCTGCGGACACTGGTCGAGCAGGAACATCCCGATGTTATCGTTCCCGAGATCGAGCAGATCAACACGGCCGAACTCGTTCGGCTCGAGGAAGAAGGTTGGACGGTCATTCCGAGGGCGGAAGCGACCCGGACCACGATGGACCGAGAACGCATCCGCCGCCTCGCCACCGAGACCGCTGGAGTTCCCAGCTCCCGCTACGCCTTCGTGAACTCTCTCGAGGAAGCGAAGGAAGCGGTCCCGGGGATCGGATTCCCTTGCATCTTCAAGGCCATGATGAGCAGTTCAGGCC